>JAYVRO010000397.1:0-4223 GCA_043776165.1 Rubrivivax sp.
CCTGCCCGTCGGGCGCGAAGAACACCGCGCGGTACAGACCGGCCTTGTCGCCGAAGTAGTAGCTGATGGCGGCCACATTGACCTGCGCCGCTTCGGCCAATTCACGCGTCGATGTCCTGCTGAAACCCTGTTGGGCGAACAAGCGCAGTGCAACTTGTTGCAAGCGGTGGCGCGCGTCGTCAGTGTTCGGCGCCTTGGCTGCGGGGGTCATCATGCGCCGAGTCTAGAGCATGAATCAAACGTTTGTTTTAACCCATCAGCCCGCGGGTCAAGTGTGCCCGCGCAGTGCTGCAAACGCGCGAATTGTGATAGCTCGCCCGCACCGTTTGGCGCTCATCAAACGCGATGTTTGAGCATGGGTTCGACGGACGACGCGGGCACCGGGCGACTGAAGAGATAGCCCTGGAAACGTTCGCAACCATGGGCACGCAAGAACGTCAGCTGCTCTTGGGTCTCAACGCCTTCGGCCACGACGCCCATGCCCAGGCTGTGCGCCATGGCAACAATGGCCTTGACGATGACTGCGTCACTTGGGTCAATGGCAATGTCCATGACGAATGAGCGGTCGATCTTGACCGTGTCGATGGGAAACCGTTTGAGATAGCTCAGGCTCGAATACCCGGTTCCAAAATCGTCAATCGAGATCTTGAAACCCATGAGAGAGAGTTTGTTCAACGTGTAAATCACCTCGGTGCTCTTGGCCATCAAGGTGCCTTCGGTGATTTCCAATTCGAGCGCAGTGGCTGGCACGCCAGTTTCGGCCAGGATGCGTTCAATCATTGGCAAGAGGGACTTGCTTTGGAACTGCACGGCCGACAAATTGATGGCAATGCGCGGCACAACAAAACCCAGCGCCACCCAAGCCGCCTGCTGCTGGCAGGCCGAGCGCATGACCCATTCGCCAATGCCCAGGATCAGACCCATGCTTTCTGCGAGCGGCACAAATTCGAGTGGTGGCACCATGCCGCGTGTCGGATGTTGCCAACGCAACAAGACCTCCAATGCGTCGACATCGCCGCTGACGCCGTCAATGATGGGCTGGAAGTGCAGCGATAGTTCTTTACGCTCCAGGGCACGGCGTAGATCAAGTCCCAAGGAGAAGGTGTCCACCGTCAGCCGGTTCATGCGCTGCGCAAAAAAAGTGTAATTGTTGCGACCTTCAGCCTTGACCTGGTACATCGCCGTGTCGCTGTTCCTCAGCAGCGTTTCCACATCATCTCCGTCATCGGGATAGATCGCGATGCCGACACTGGCCCCGATGTGCAGATCGCGCCCGCCGATATGGAATGTCGAGGACAGGCTGTGCAGTAGCTTCTCCGCCAACACGCCCGCGTGCATGGGGACTTCGATGTGCGGAAGCAGGACGATGAACTCGTCGCCGCCTTGGCGCGCAACGGTGTCCTCATCGCGGATTGCCGAGCGCAAGCGCCTGGCAACCTCGATGAGCAGCAAGTCGCCGACGTCGTGACCCAGTGAGTCATTCACGGCCTTGAACTGGTCCAGGTCAATGAACAACACTGCGGCCAGACTGCCCGCGCGCCGGGCGCTGGCCAGGGCCTGACCAATGCGATCGGTCAACAGTTTGCGATTGGGCAGCGCCGTCAAACTGTCGTGGTTGGCAATGCGCAGCATTTCCTGCTCGGCAATCTGCCTCTCGGTAATGTCGATGCGGATCGAGACGTAACGTTCGATGACGCTGGCCGCATTCTTGAAGGGCACGATCGTCGAATCCACCCAGTAGAGCTGACCGGACTTGTTGCGATTACAGATCACGCCGCGCCAAGTCTCACCGCGCGCGATGGTGGCCCACATCTGTGAGAAAAAACCTTGAGCATGGGTGTTTGAATTGATGACCCGATGGTCTTGCCCCAACAATTCCTCGCGCGCATAGCCACTGATTTCAACGAAGCGGTCGTTGACCTGCAAGATGCGCCCCTGTGGGTCCGTCACCGACACCAAGGCGTGTTGATCAATGGCATTCAAATAGTTCGACAGCTCGGCCAAAGCCTGTTCAACGCCTTGCTTGGCCTCCAACAACGTGCGCGCTGTGTGGGTTTCCAGTTCAGATTGCGCCAGCTGCATCGCCGTACTGCGCAGACTGCGCTCTTTGCTGGTCAAACGCCAGTTGAACCAAAGCAGCGCGAGAAAACTGCTGATCAAGATGCCAAACACAAAGACCGAGGTGCGACGGATTTCGTCACCCGCGATCAACTCGGCGCGCTCCAAGGGCAGCGTGATCGACAACGCCCCCAGCAGTTGGTGTTGTTGCCATTGTTTGCCCAACGGCACACCTGCTGCCACACGCACAGCCATCACCTCGGGCCTGCGCTCGTATTCGTTGTGGCAGCTAACGCAGGAATTCTGTGCCGCTGGGTCTGCCGACAAGTAGCGCAGCACCCGTTTGCCGTTACTTTCCTCGAAACGATGGACAGCCTTCCACGGCAAAGGGCCATTGGCGGCCACGCGGTCTTGCTTTTCAAGTTCAGCCCAGGCCCAGACCAGAAAGTCATCGGCCAAGCCCTGAGTACTTTCAAGGTTCCACTTGCTTACTGGTTTGTAGGCATAGAGTTTGTCGGCACTTTCGGACGACGCTCGTCCCACAAGCTTGAGGAACTGGGCGGGGATGGGCACATGGCCAGGTTTTTCAGATGAATCGACGTCGGGGCCAAACCCGTCGTTGCGCAATTTCTCGGCTATCGAGCGCGCATACACGGTGCGCGCCGACGTCGCTTGGTTGGCGACGATCTCGGCCACGGTCAGTGCCTGGTGCTCGATCGTCCGATTGACGGCTTCGCGTACTACCCAATAGGCTGTCACACACGCAATGGCAAATACGGCGACGAGTGTGTGGAACGAGCCAGTGTCGCGCGACAACGCCTTCAGATTCCAGTTCTTCATCATTCATTGTTTGTCGTCAATGCAACGGTGAAACTGGAGCGACCGTACTCACCGCCGCGACCACAATTTCACGGCGCTGGCCTTGGCTGCGGCGCTGACGGGGTGTTAACAAGGCGCTACCAAAGCGCTACCAAGGCACTACCAAGGCAGCGAATAAGTCTTCACGTTGGTAAACGCCTTGCAGCATTCCTGAACACCTTCTTTCACACCAATGCCCGAATCTTTGATGCCGCCAAAGGGCGTGACTTCGAGTCGGTAACCCGGCACCTCCCAGACGTTGACAGACCCCACGTTGAGCTCCTTCACGAACCGCATGATGTCGTCCAGCCGGTTGGTGCACACGCCTGAGCTCAGCCCGTAGGCGGTGGAATTGACTTGCGCAATCGCGTCATCAAGATTCTTGAAGGTCATCACCGGCGACACCGGGCCGAAGGTCTCTTGCTTGACGACCTCCATCTCACCGCGCACGCGGTCGATGAGGGTGGGTGAGTACGACGCGCCTTCGCGCTGGTTGCCGTGCAGCAGGCGCGCACCCTGGGCCACGGCGTCGTTCACCCGGCGCTCAAAGAGCTTGGCCGCTTCGACGTCGATGACCGTGCCCATGTCGACCTTCGGGTCCAGCGGGTCGCCATAGGTCCAACTCTGGGTCTTGGCCAAGAGCGCGTCTGTGAAATCACCAGCCACCTTTTCGTGCACCAGGATGCGCTTCACCGCTGTGCATCGTTGGCCGGAATTTTTGTACGAACCACCCGCTGCCAAGTCTGCTGCCTTGACCACGTCGGCGTCGTCCATCACCACGATGGGATCGTTGCCGCCGAGCTCCAACACCTGGCGCTTGTACACAGCTTTGGCCGCGATGTATTTGCCGATCGGCACGCCGCCGGTGAAGGTGACGACGTCGATCATCTCGTTGGTTAACAGCTCGTCGGCGATCTCCTTCGGGTCGCCCGTGATCACGCTCAGCATCTCGGGTGGCAAGCCCGCTTCGTAGAGCACGTCGGCCAAAACGATGGCGGCTAGCGGCGTCTTCTCGGTGGGCTTTAAGACCATCCTGTTGTTGGTGGCCACCGACGGCGCCACCTTGTGGATGACCTGGTTGAGCGGGTGGTTGAAGGGCGTGACGGCCGATATCACGCCCATCATCGGCTCGCGCAGGGTGTGCACGCGGCGCTGCTTGCCATGGTGGGTGAGGTCGCAGGAGAACGACTGCCCATCGTCGACCAAGGCCTGCTGCGCCGAGAACAGCAGCACGTCGCTGGCGCGGCCCACTTCATACAGCGTGTCCTTGATGCACAGCCCCGATTCGAGCGTGATGACGCGCGCGA
>JAYVRO010000398.1:0-4217 GCA_043776165.1 Rubrivivax sp.
GACGCCCATGCTGCACTTGGATGTGTCGAACAAGCTCGTGCAGAACTTGAAGCTCATCGACGCGCTCGTGGGCGTGGGCAACGAGCACATGCGCTTGCCGCGGTTGCCGTTGATTGGCGAGGAGCGGGCTTTTGTCGAAGACGTGGTGCGCAAGGCGTTGGCCACGCGGCCGGCGCAGTACCAATCTGTGCCCTAACGTTTCATACGACTCACGCCATGCATCGCATCAAAGTCATCGACTCACACACCGGCGGCGAGCCCACGCGCCTGGTGCTGGAAGGGTTCCCCGACCTTGGCCCAGGCAACATGGCCGAGCGCCGCACGGTGCTGGCCACGTGGCACGACGCCTGGCGGCGCGCCACCATGCTGGAGCCACGCGGCAACGACGTCATCGTTGGCGCCTTGTTGTGCGAGCCCTTGGACCCCGCCAACGCCGCCGGTGTGATCTTCTTCAACAACGCCGGCATGCTGGGCATGTGCGGGCACGGCAGCATCGGCGTGGTGGCCTCACTCGCCTACCTAGGCCGCCTGCAACCCGGCGTGCATGGGATAGAGACGCCCGTGGGCACCGTGCAGGCCACCTTGCATGACGACGGTTCGGTGAGCGTGCGCAACGTGCCGTCCTACCGTCTGCACAAACGTTTGACATTAGACGTTCCAGGGTATGGCGACGTGGTGGGCGATGTGGCTTGGGGTGGCAACTGGTTCTTCTTGGTCGCCGAGCGTCCGCCTGAAACCGCGCAGGCTGTGAAGGGCAGCAACCTGGCCGGGCTCACGCAGTTCGCGTTGGCAGTGCAGCGAGCGCTGGAGGTGCAGGGCGTTCGCGGCGCGGGCGGCGCCCTGATTGACCACATCGAAGTTTTTGCTGATGACGACGATGGTGACGATGACGACAAGGTTGGCGATGGCGTGGGTGTGGGTACTGCAAAAGCAGCCCAGCGCGCTGACAGCCGCAACTTCGTCCTGTGCCCCGGTGGCGCTTACGACCGCTCACCTTGCGGCACCGGTACCAGCGCCAAGCTCGCCTGCTTGGCGGCCGATGGTGCTTTGCAACCCGGCCAAGTGTGGCGACAGGCCAGCATCATTGGCAGCCAGTTCGAAGCCAGTTTCGAGTGGCTGGGTGATCAAATCATTCCCACCATTCGCGGCCGCGCCCACATGAGTGCCGAGGCCACCTTGCTCGTCGACCCGAGTGACCCCTTCGCCTGGGGCATCATGCTATGAATCCGCAGGCCATGGGCATCCAAATCGAGCAGCTCCGCGTTTCTTACGGCCAGCAGCGTGTTGTTGACGAGTTAACTTTAGACATCACACAAGGCCAGTTTTTTACGCTGCTCGGGCCCAGCGGCTGTGGCAAGACCACGCTCTTGCGCTGCATTGCAGGCTTTGTGCCGGTGCAGTCGGGGCGTATCTTGTTTGCACGCCGCGACATGACGCATGTGCCCGCGCATCAGCGTGACATCGGCATGGTCTTCCAGGACTACGCCTTGTTTCCGCACCTCACGGTGTTTGACAACGTGGCTTACGGTTTGCGTGCCCGGCGCGTTGACGCTGCTGCGCTGCAACGCAAAACAAGCACTGCGTTAGAGCGCGTTGGCCTGGCTCACTTGGGCGCGCGGTTGCCTGCGGTGCTTTCGGGCGGCCAGCGCCAACGCGTGGCTTTGGCGCGCGCCATGGTGATTGAGCCACAGGTGCTGCTGATGGACGAGCCGCTGTCCAACTTGGACGCCAAGTTGCGCGTGCAGATGCGCGAGACCATCGCCGAGTTGCAGCGCGAAGTGGGCATCACCACGGTGTTTGTGACACACGACCAAGAAGAGGCGCTGGCCTTGTCGGACAAAGTGGCGGTGATGAACCAAGGCCGCATTGAACAACTCGGCAGCCCGCGCAACATCTATGAGGAACCGGCCAGCGCCTACGTGGCCGACTTCATTGGCGGCGCCAACTTGCTGCCTGTGGCCTGCACCACGCCAGCGTCGAGTCATGTCAACGTTAACTTGCAGGGCCACACCGTGCGAGCCTGTGCACCTGTTGCCGTCGACGGTGCAGCGCTGCTTGTGGCGCGGCCCGAAGACATCCTTTTTGCAGGCGCAGATCAACTGAACGTCACCGGCCCACCAGCCCATATCCGCGGCGTGCAATACCTGGGCGTGAAGACCAGCTACCGCGTGGCGCTCGCCAGTGGCCAGGTGCTCAGCGTAGACGTGCATGGTGAGCCGCGCGCTGGCTTGGACAAGGGTGCTGCCGTCATGTTGCACTTCGACCCTAGCAAGGTTCGGGTGCTGCCGGCATGAGCGGCTTGCACGTGCGTATGCCCATGAGTTTGCCCGTGGGCTGGCTCAGAAACTGGCGCTCGCCCTGGCCGTGGATGACCATGGCCGCGCTGGGTTTGATGGGCCTATTTCTTGTCTGGCCCGTGCTCAACATCTTGTCGTCCAGCGTCTTTGCGCGCACGGCCGACGGGCGTTCTGGCTGGGCCGTGTTGCTCGCCGAGCCACGCTACCTGCAAGCCATCGTCAACACCGTTGTGCTGGGCGGCGTGGTCACGTTCGCCGCCTTGGTGTTGGGTGTGCCGTTGGCCTACTTCACTGCGCGCTACAACTATCCCGGCAAGGGCCTGGTGGCCTTGTTGCCCTTGATCGCGCTCGTTATCCCCGAGGTCATTTCGGCGCAAACCTGGCTCATGATCTTTGGCAACAACGGTGTTGCAACCCGCGCGGCGTTTGACTTGTGGGGCATCGAGCTGCCCTCGTTTTACGGCTGGCCCGGGCTCATCGTGGTGATGACCTTCACCTACTACGCCTATGTCTACATCGGCACCTTGGCCGCCATCCGGGGCTTTGACGTGCAGCTTGAAGAAGCGGCGCAAAGCCTGGGGTCGTCACCCGCGTGGGCACGTTGGCGGGTCATGCTGCCAGTGGTCCTGCCGGCCGTGTTGGCCAGTGCGCTCTTGGTCTTTACGCTGGTGGTGGGCAACTTTGCCACCAGCATGATCTTGGCCCACCACGTGGGCTTGTTGTCGGTGTTGACTTACCAAGCCTCGGTGTCCGAAACAGGCGCCAGCCCGGTGATGCAAAGCACGCTGGCGTCCAGCTCTATTGCGCTGGTGATGGCGGCACTGTTTGTGCAGCGCTGGGTGGTCTCGCGCGGGCGCTACGAAGTAACGCAAGGCCGTGGCGCCGTTGCAATAGCCGTCCCCGGCCCACGCGCCTGGGCGCTGGCGGGCGGTGCGCTGGTGGTCGTGGCCTTGTCGATGTTGCCCTTGCTGACCTTGGTGGTGGGCGCCTTTACCCGCGCGCGCGGGCCGGTGATGCGCTGGGGTGAATGGACCGTTGCCAACGTCGAACGTGTCTTCATCAACGCACCCGAACCCATCATCAACACCTTGCTCTATGCCAGCGTGGCCACGCTGCTGGGCTTGGTCGTGGCCACCTTGGTGAGCTACCTGATCGTGAAAAAGCGCAACCTTGTGACGCCGCTGCTCGACTACATGAGCAGCCTGCCGCTGGCCTTGTCGGGCACCGTCATCGGCATTGGTTTGATGCTCAGCTTTAACCGGGGCTGGCTTGTGCTGGCCAATACCGCGGCCATCATCGTGCTGGCCTTTGTGGTGCGCCGGCTGAGCTTTGGCGTGCGCAATGCGTCGAGCACCTTGTTCAATATTCCTGACTCAATTGAAGAAGCCAGCATCAGCCTGGGCGTGCCGCCGCTGCGCAGTTTTGCGCGCGCCGTGCTGCCCCTGATGTGGCCCGCGATTGCTGCGGCGGCCGTGCTGACCTGGACGACCACGGTGTCGGAGCTGAGTGCCTCGGTCATCGTCTATTCGCCAGGGCGTGAAACCCTGCCGATACAGATCTTTCGCCTCATCGACAGCGGGCTGATGGCGCAGGCCTCGGCTTACGGGCTGGTGCTCATCGCCGTGATCTTGCTGCCCATCACCGTGGCCACGCGGGTGTTTCGCGTCAAGCTTTTTTCTTGACTTACTTCAAATGCTAGGACGACCATGACAACGATTCGAAACCACTCACTCTTCCATCGCATCTACAGTTTGACATTACGGACTTTGTTGACTGTGACCGCGACTGTGACCGCGACCACACCGGCGCACGCGCAAGACGTCGGCCAGGTGGTGATTTACACCACGCTCAACGCGCAATCAGTGCAGGCCGCCACCGACGGCGCCGCCAAGGCATTGCCCAAGCTCAAGGTCAGCGCCA
>JAYVRO010000399.1:0-4212 GCA_043776165.1 Rubrivivax sp.
CACGCTCAGCGCCACCAGCAGCGGCAGCATCAGCGGACGTCTGGCTGGCACCAACAACACCGGCATCGGCAGCATGAGCGTGGGCGTCAACACCACCACTGCGGGCGCCAAAGGTGGTGTCGTGACGCTCAACTACGAAACCGCAGGTGCCGTCGCTGGCGTCAGCAACGGTCTGGGCGTGGCTGCCGCTGGCAACCAGACGATCAACGTTTCTGGCAACGTCTATCAGATGGCGCAACCCAGCCCGGCGCTGCCGGCCGTCGTCAACCTGGGCAACTTCCGCGCGGGCGCTGGTGCACAGACGTCGAACATCGTCATCACCAACACGAACATCGCGCCAGCGGGCTTCCAGGAAGGGCTCGCTGCGGCCATCACGTCAACCACTGGCTCGGCCACAGGCGTGGGCTTTGGCAATGCCTTGGCTGGCGGCAACGGTACGTTGACTGTGGGCTTGTCGGGCATCGCTGCGGGGAACAACAGCGGTACGGTGAACGTGCAACTCAAGAGCAACGGCACGACGACGAGCGGCTCCAACGGTCTGGGAGATTTGAACCTCGGCGGCGTGCAAGGCATCACCATCAGCGGGACTGGTTACCGCCTGGCCCAGGCCAATGCGATTGCACCAATCAACTTCGGCAATGTCTTGACCAACAGCGTGCAGACCCGCACCTTGACCATCAACAACACCGCCGCTGCCGATGGTTTCTCAGAAACGCTGAACGCTGCGTTTGGCATTGTCGGCGGCGTGAACGCAACCAGCTTTGCAACCAGCGGCGGCATCACCGGCTTGACCGCAGGCGGCAGCGACAACACGTCGATGGTGGTCACCTTGAACACCACCGGCACCGGTACCAGGACAGCGACCGTCCAGGTCTTGCTCGACTCCAACGGCACGGCGGTCAACAACGGCCTGGGCCTGACCGCATTGGCCACACAGACGATCAACCTCGACGGGCTGATCACCGGCGTCGTGGGCAGCTTGGCCAGTGCCGGGCTGAGCCCGACCAACGTCAACTTCGGCAAGTTCCGCGAGGGCGCAGCCAACCAAGTGCAGCAGCTCACGATCACCAATCTGGCTCCCGGCCCGGGTGAAGGCTTGAACGCCAGCTTTGGTGCGAGCGCCGGCGGCGCCAGCAACAACGGCGGCAGCATCGCAAGCTTGCTGCCCACCTTGAGCAACAACGCAGCGATGAGCGTCACGCTGAGTGGTCTGGCCACGGCGGGCGCCAAGAGCGGCACCCAAGTGGTGAACTTTGTCTCTGATGGCAGCTTCAACAACAGCACCACAACCAACTTGCCGTCGCAAACGGTAACGCTCAACGCCGAGGTCTATCGCCTGGCCAGCGCCAGCCTCACGGCCACGCTGCCACTGGCGGCGCGGCGCGTGGGTGATGTCGGTTCGAGCGGCGTTATCAGCATCGCCAACGTTGCCGCCAACGACGGCTTCAGCGAGAAGCTCTCAGGCACTGTGGGCGCTGCGCCGGCGGGCTTTGGCGTCAGCGGCCCAGCGGCCACGGGTCTCATCGCCGCCGGTGCCAGCACCGCACGCACCGTCACGCTCGTGACTACCGCTGCAGGCGTCTTTGGCGGCAACATCAACGTCGCCTTGGCCTCCGATGGCAGCGGTACCAGTGGCTTCGCAGCCCTGGCGTTGCCAGCACAGAGCACCGCCGTGAGCGGCAAGGTCTACAGCGCTGCTACCGGGCAATTGGCGACCCCGACTGTCGACTTTGGTGTGGTGCGTGTGGGCGACGTTGTTGCTGCACGTAACGTGAACGTTAACAACACGGGCCCAGCGAGCGCTTTGAGCGACACCCTGCGCGCCAATCTGTCGGGCGTGGGTGGGCCCTTCACGGCGGCCGGCAGTGTGGCGGGCATTGCTGCACAGGGTTCTGGCGCCATCAGCGTGGGTTTGAACACCGGCGCGGCTGGGGTGTTCAGCCAGAGCGGCAATGTGGCTTTCCTGAGCCAGAACCCCGACATGGCGGACATCAGCGCCGGGGCTGACGCTGCGGTGCTGGTGCAAGCGCAGGTCAACAACCTGGCCAACGCCGACTTTGACAAGCTCGCAGGCCTGGGCACGCTGACGCAAAACGGCAGCAACTATGTGCTGGACTTTGGCGATGTGACGCTGGGCAGCTTGCTCAGCAGCTTGCTGCAACTGGACAACGATGTGGCAGGCCCGGCCGATGCCTTGAGTGGCGCATTTGACCAAGCGGCGGTGAATGACTTCACCCTGGCGGGTTGGAGCGCATTTGCCAACTTGCTGGCGGGGCAGGCGCAGGGTGGTTTGAACGTGAACTTCACGGCGTCCGCCCTGGGCCTGTTCACCGACGACGTGGTCTTTAACGGCGTGGGCACCAATGCTTCTGACCCCACGGGCTTGGCGCAGCAGCGCCATCTCATCATCCGCGCCAATGTGATTGATCCGAATGGGCAGCCGCTGCCGGAGCCGGGTTCTATGGCCTTGCTGTTGGCTGCGGCGGTGGCCGGCGCGATTGCGCGCAGGCGTGCAAAATCGCGCGCCATCGCGTGAGCAGGGGAATTAACGTTTCACCTGACTTGAGTGCCAAAAAATGAACAGACTTCAGTACCGCATGGCCTGCGCGCTGGGTGCCACTTGCCTGGTGCTGATGCTCAGCAACGTGGCGCTGGCCACTGCCAACAAGAGCATGCAGAGCGAGGTGGCCTTGCGTCAGCAGTTCGTGCAGCAGTCGGTGCAACTGGAGGGCCTTTACCGCGAGATCGCGCGCGCGCTGGCTGAGCTCGGCCAGCGCAACAACGACAGTGATGTGAAGGCCATGCTGGAGCGCAACGGCATCAGTTATCAAGCCAGCTCTGCCGCGCCTTTGTCAGCCACAACACCGGCCCCGACCGCGCCGCGCAAGTAGTTGACGCCATGACCACTGTCGATTCGGCAATCGGTTTGGCAAGCGGTTCGGTATCCGGTTCGGTATCCAAAGGGACCCCCATGAACAGCGCTGTTAACCATTCATCCAACAGGGCCGGGTTGACGCAGCACGAGCGCGACAACCCGCCCACACAGCCTGGTCTGCCGACGGGCCATCTCACCGCCACGGGCGCGGCGCGCGTTGAACGCAGCAGCGGCCCGCGCAGTGCAGCGCGGGTCAACGTTGCGGCTTGGCCCCAAGGCGATGTGTCGAACCAGGTGCCGACGCACCCGCCTTCTGAGGCCCCACCGCATCCGCAAGCCCCACCTCGGCGAATAGCCACTTCCGCCGCGCGCAGCGCCTTTGTCCCCTTGCTGCTGGGCGGTACAGCGCTCTTGGGCGCCATGGCCTTTCAAACCTACCAACACCTGGGGGACTACCAGAGCTTGCAAAGCGCCTTTGCCGCACAACAACAAACGGTGGACAACGCGGGCAAACTGCGTGCGTCACTTGATACGTTAGCGGCAGACACCCAGCGCTTGGCCGACGCCGGCAATACCAGCGCACGGCTTTTGGTGGACGAACTCAAGCGCCGTGGCGTGACCATCAATACGGCGGGTGCAGCACCGCGCTGACAACTTTTCCTGACCGTTTGCGCCCTGGGCTTTGAACACCTGTGCGGTACGCCGCCCAGGTCAGCCTTCATGCCACGCCTACTACCGCGCCGCCTCACCTGGCCCGTTATGCTTGTTGCACGCACCTTGCGTCGTGGCAACAACGTGACAAGCCCCTCTTCCTTGCTCGACATTTCAAGCTGGACGTCCCAGCACCTGTGGTCGCCATCCGGCGGTGAGCGCCGCTGGACCGTGCGCTTGTTGGGCGCCATTCAAGCGCATGGAACGGGTGAGGGCGCGGTGGCCCTGGAGCGCTGGCCTTCGCGCGCTGTGGCGGCCTTGCTCGCGCGGCTGGCCATGGCGCCCGACCGCGTTCACCCGCGTGAAGAAATCGTCGAGCTGCTGTGGCCCGGTGTGGCCCTGGACGTCGGGCGCAACCGCTTGCGCCAAGTACTGTCCACCTTGAAGGGCTTGTTGGAGCCCGCGGGGGCTTCGCCCCACTCGGTTTTGCGCGCCGACCGCCTGGGTCTGAGCCTGATGCCCGGGGCCATCGACAGTGACGTGCGGATGTTCGAGCGCCTGCTGCGGGCGGGCCAGCTGCAAGGCGCCAGCGAGTTGTATCGGGGCGAGCTGATGCCCGGGCACTACGAAGATTGGGTGGTGGAAGAGCGCCACCGCTTGGCGGGTCTGCATGAACGGCTGCAAGA
>JAYVRO010000400.1:0-4210 GCA_043776165.1 Rubrivivax sp.
GCTGGTGCGCACGAGGCAAAAAATCCACTCGCCGTACTGCGCAAAGGTGGTCCAGGTCTTTTGGCCGTTGACGATGTATTTGTCGCCGCGCCGCTCGGCACGGGTCTTGAGCGAGGCCAAGTCAGAACCCGACCCTGGCTCGCTGTAACCCTGGCTCCACCACACTTCACCACTGCGGATGCCGGGCAAAAACCGCTCTTGCTGCGCCGGTGTGCCAAAGGCCATGATCACGGGCGCGACCATCACCGGGCCAAACGGAATGATGCGTGGCGCGCCCGCCAAGGCGCACTCTTCTTCAAACAAGTGGCGCTGCACGGCGTTCCAGCCCGGGCCACCAAACTCTGTTGGCCAGCCCCAACCCAGCCAGCCTTTTTTGCCCAGGGTCTTGGCCCAGCCTTGCATGTCGTCGCGCGTGAGGTGCAGGGAGTTGTGCACCTTGTGGCTGATGTCCTTGGGCAGGTTTTGCGCCACCCACTGGCGAATGGTGCTGCGGAACGCGAGTTCTTCCGCCGTGAAGTTCAGGTCCATGGGGCTTGCCTTTGATAATCGAAACGATGAATGAGAGCGATCAGATAAAGCGCACTTGGCTGCACGCTTGGCAGCGCAGTTGGCAGCATACCGCGCCGAGCTACCAAGCCACGGTGGCCGCGCTGGCCATCGGGCAGACTTTGAGCTGGGCGGTGCTGTACTACGGCTTTTCTTCCTTCGTTCTGCCCATGATGCGCGAGACGGGCTGGAGCAACCCCACCGCCATGGGCGCCTTCACGCTGGGCTTGTTTTGCAGTGCCGCAGCCACTTACGGCGCCGGTGCTGCCATCGACAAGGGGCATGGTCGTGCGCTGATGACCTGGGGCGCGGTGTTGGCGGGCGCGGGCGTGCTGTTGTGGTCAACGGTTGGCGCGCCATGGGCCTTGTACCTGGCCTGGGTGATGATGGGTTTGAGCATGGCCGCCACACTCTATGAACCTGCTTTTGCTGTGCTCACCCACCGCTACGCCACGCGCTACCGACAAGCTATCACAGCCCTGACGCTGGTCGCTGGTTTTGCCAGCACCTTGTCGTTTCCGGCCTGCGCGGCACTCATCCAAAGCCTGGGTTGGCGGCCTGCTTTGTGGGTGCTGGCGGGAGTGATGATCTTGGTGGTGGCACCGCTAAACGCCTGGGCCTTGCGCGGCACGGCGCAGCCCGAGCCATCTGCTCAACAACCCTTGCCCACAGCCATGGCGCCAGCGGCTGAACCCACCGCCGACATCACCTTGCATGACGCCTTGCATCAGCGCAGCTTTTGGTTGTTGTCGATGTGCTTCATGCTCTTCTCATTTGGCGCGGCAGCGCTGTGGGCGCACGTGGTGCCCGCGCTCGAGAGCAAAGGCTGGAGCGAGACACAAGCCCTGGCCGTGCTGGTGTGGATCGGCCCGGCTCAGGTCTTGGGCCGGGTGATCTATGTCGCCGCAGCACAACACGTGTCGCTGCGCTTGGCAGGCTTTGCCGTCGTGCTCTTCATGCCGCTGGCGCTGGCGCTTTTTGCGGCTTCCAACAGCACCTGGGCCTTGCTGCTTTTTGCCGTGCTCTTTGGCATGTCCAATGGGCTGGTGACGATTGTTCGTGGCGGGCTGGTGCCCGAGTACTTTGGCCGCGCCAACGTGGGGCGCATCAGTGGCGCCATGTCGACCATCGGCTTGATGGCCCGCGCTTTTGCGCCCCTGCTGGCGGCTTGGATGCTGCTGTGGTTGCCGGGCTATGGGGCCGTGATGGCGCTGCTGGCAGCGCTGGGTGTGTTGTCGGCGCTGGCGTATTGGTGGGCCGGGCCACCACGGCTTTGAGGCAAAACCCGCGTTACGTCAATTGAAACTTACGTTAAGTGAAACGTTAGCGCTTCAGTTCCAGGCGCATGACGTCGCTGTCGCGCCGCATTTGAAAGCGGGCCAAAAAGCTGTTGCCCAACAAGATGAAGGGCATGTTGGCGGGCAGCACAACAGCTTCGACGTTGAAAACTTCGACGTCACCCACGCGCACGGCGCTGAGCTGCACCCGAAACGCGGGCACCGTGCCGTTGGCCGTGTTGGCGGCGCCGCGGTCACCCTTCTTCCAGTCCAGGCCCAGCCGATCAGCTTCTGCCTGGCTGATGGCCACGGTGGTGGCGCCCGTATCGACCATGAAGCGCGTGGCGCGTTGATTGATCGAACCATGGGCCATGAAGTGCCCACCGCCGCTGGCGTGCAGCACGATCTCGCTGCCACCTTGCACGGCGGCACGGCCCACGCTCACAGGCGCCGCGCCCACCCGCAGTTGCAGTTTTTTGCCCGTGCGTTCAACCTCGGCTTGGTCACCTTGCACGCTGATGAGCTTGACGCCTTTGTGCTCTTGCCCCGGGGCGAGCATTTGCGCTTGGCCATCGATAACGAGCAAGGCACGCGTGCCCATGGTGCCTGACAGGGACACGGTTTGGGCCGTTTGGGCCGTTGCCGCAGCCGCGCACAAGACCAGCAACCAGGCCAGCAGCAGGGCGGCTGCACGCTTGTGCATCAGTCGCGAAAGTTATTGAAGCTCAGGGGCAGATCGGCCACGTCTTTGCGCAGCAGCGCCATGGCGCCTTGCAGGTCGTCGCGCTTGGCACCTGTCACGCGCACGGCGTCACCCTGGATGGCGGCCTGCACCTTGAGCTTGCTGCCCTTGATGAGGGTTTGGATCTTCTTCGCCGCTTCGGCGTCGATGCCACTCTTCACGGGCACGGGCAGTTTCAGTTTGTCGCCGCCCAGCTTCACGGGTTTGCCGCTGAAGTCGACAAAACGCGCGTCAACGCTGCGCTTGGTCAGGCGCTGGATGAGCACATCGCGCACTTGCTCAATTTGAAAGTCGCTGTCGCCAAAGAGTGTGAGTTCACGCTCCTTGGCGCTTTTGTCGACGAGTTCGATCTTGGCGCTGGAGCCTTTGAAGTCGAAGCGGGTGCCGATCTCTTTGTTGGCTTGGTCCACGGCATTGCGGATCTCAACAAGGTTGGGCTCTAAGACGGTGTCGAAACTTGGCATGGGAAAATTGTCCCATGCCCAGCACCGCACAAGCCTTGTTTGTTGAACACCGCGCCAACCTGCGGGCATTCAACACCTTTGGCCTGCCTGCACTGGCCAACACCTTGGTGCACATCACCAGCGACGCCGACGTGCGCCGTGTGGTTGACCACCCCGAATACGGACGTGCGCCCAAGCTGGTGCTGGGCGGCGGCAGCAACATCGTGCTCACCCGCGACGTGGCCGCAGTGGTGTTGAAGGTGGAGGTCAGCGGACTGCGTTTGTACCGGGAGGACGCCAACGCCTGGATCGTTGAAGCCGGTGCCGGTGAAAACTGGCACACGCTGGTGGCCTGGACGCTGGCCCAAGGCTGGCCCGGTTTGGAAAATCTAGCGCTCATCCCTGGCTCGGTGGGCGCCGCTCCGGTGCAAAACATCGGCGCGTACGGCGTCGAGCTGAAAGACCGTTTTGACTCCCTCGACGCAGTGGATTTGGTGACCGGCCGCAGCGTCACGCTCGACGCCGAGATGTGCGCCTTTGCTTATCGCGACAGCGTCTTCAAACACCTGTTGGCAGGCAAAAGCGTGATCACCCGCGTGCGCCTGCGCTTGCCCAAGGCCTGGCAGCCCGTGCTGGGTTATCTGGACATCGAACGCAAGATGGCGGAGACGGCCATCGCTTCACCTGACGCGAGCACGGTGTTTGACTGGGTGTGCAGCATTCGCCGCGCCAAGTTGCCCGACCCTGCCGTGCTCGGCAACGCAGGGAGCTTTTTCAAGAACCCCGTGGTGACCGAAGAGCAGTGCCGCGACATCATTGGTCGCGACCCAGAAATCGTGCATTACCTGATGCCCGATGGCAGCATCAAGCTCGCCGCCGGTTGGCTCATTGACGCCTGCGGCTGGAAGGGCAAAACCGTGGGTCGCGCGGGTGTGTACGAGCGCCAAGCCTTGGTGCTTGTGAACCGTGGCGGCGCCACAGGCGCCGAGGTGGTGACGCTGGCGCGCGCCATTCAAGAAAGCGTTTACGGGCGCTTTGGCATCCGATTGGAGCCCGAGCCCATCATTGTTTGAGGGGATCGCTCACCCTGGTGTCTGGTTGCACAAGTCTTGCTGCATTCGATCGGCCTGGCATCCCCGGGCGCGGCGTTGCAAATCCTCGCGATGCCACTGGGCATCGCTGTGGTTTGCGCCTTGCGCGCG
>JAYVRO010000401.1:0-4202 GCA_043776165.1 Rubrivivax sp.
CCGGGCACCAAGTTGTTGGTGGGGTCGAGGTCCAGCCAACCGTCCGCAGGCACCCCCGCCGTGCCTGGGCAGTACACCTGCACCCAGGCGTGTGACGCATCGGCGCCCAGCATCGGCTGGTTGTCGTCCGGCGCGTGTGTCAAAAGATAACCACTGACATAACGCACGGGCACACCAAACATGCGCAAGGCACCGGCCATCAAGTGCGCAAAGTCTTGGCACACACCGCGGCGTTGCTCAAAAGCCTGCGCCAAGGGCGTGTCGATCTGCGTGCTGGCGCTGCTGTATTCAAAGTCGTCGTGCAGGTGCTGCATCAAGTCCATGGCGGCACTGGCAACCGGTCGGCCCGGGCTCATGAAGGGTGCAGCGTAGTCACGCAAAACCTCCAGCGGTGGCACAAAGTCTGAGGGCACCGTGTACTGCACCGCCGCGTCAAAAGCCGCGTGCGCGGTGTACCGCAGGCTGTGCGCGAGCGCGTCCCACGGCGGGGCGGAGTCGGCCACGAGTTCGGCAAAACGGTGCGCCACCTGCACTCGGCTGACGCTCGTCACCGTCAACTCCCGGTGGGCCTGCCACAAGCTGATCCAGTGACAAGTGTTGCCGTGGGTGTCGTTGGCGTTACTGCGTGAATCGGCCTGGGGCGAGACGTCCAGGCTGAAGCGCAAGAGCTGCTGGTTTGAATCGGCCAAGGGCTGTAAACACGCCAGGTGATGCGCCAGAGAAACCTGTGAGGCATAGGCGTAGTGCGTGCGATGGATGACTTCAAGTTGCATGGGCCAGATCCTTCACAAGACGTGCTCGGTGCCTGGCGCGAGCGTGAAGTAACGCGTGCTCAGCAAGTCCGCCACCACGCTGGCCGACTGCGCCAAGTTGAACGACAGGCCCTGCAACTGCAAGGCCATTTGTGCGTCATCAGCACCACGCAATGACGCCAAACTCATGCCCGTTCCATGGGCAGGTAGAAGCGCCAACAAGGGCGAGGTTGCAGCGGACGCGCCGGGCAGCTTGCTCAACTCGGTACGCAAACGGCGCAGTACGCCGGCAAAGGCGCGCGGGTTGGTGTTGTCCAAAACCAGCAAGTCGATCAAGGCCAACAGATCGGTGCTGCGCTGGTAGCGCGCACGAAAGGTGATGGTGCTGTCAAACAAATCGAGCAAAAAGTCAATGCCCGCCGCGCTGTGGATGGCCTGCGTTTCAGCCAGCAATTGCAAGCGTGTGGCCAGGTTGCTGAGCCGCTCGAGCAAGCGGCCCACGGTGAGGAAACGCCAGCCCTGGTCGCGCGTCATGCGGTCGGTTTGCACGCCGGTAACTGCCGCCAGTTGCACGGCCAGGCGGTCAAGTGCCAGCAGGGCCTGGGCGCTGCTGGGTGCACCAACCTCATCACCATCGCAATCCCGCAAGGCGACATCAAAGCCTTCTTGCATGGCGCGAATGAGCGTCCATTGTTCGGTGGACAGACGTTCGCGCAGGACCTGCGATGTGCGGCTCAGTGCGGCCAGATTGAAGCCAACACTGGCGGTTTGCGGGTCCGCCAAACCCAGCAAAACTGCGCGCTCGAAGACATGCGCGCCCTGCCCCATGCCGGGCACACCCCAAGGCGCCAAGCCAGACTTGATGGCCAAGCGCGTGGCGGCTTGTTGCACCGGCACGGTGGCGTCGCTGCCGGCGTCCACCATCAACAGCACGGCGCGGGCCAGGCGCACCAGTTGTTCAGCGCGCTCGGTGTACCGGCCCAGCCAAAAAAGATGCTCTGCGGTGCGACTGGCCACGGGTCGGCTGTGCTGGGTGATGTCGTCCACGCTCAGGCGTTTGGGCAACATCGAGAAGGTGTCCACCGGGCCGTCGGTCATGACCCAGGTGTCAAGGCTGGAGCCACCGCGCTGCATGGACACGCTGGTCTCTTGCCCCTGGGCCACGCGCGTCATGCCCCCGGGCAAAACAAACCAGCGGCCCTGGCTGTCGGCAATGGCGTAAACGCGCAACTGCGCGGGGCGCGGCGTGATGACGCCCTGCCCCCACAAGGGCGCACGGGACAGGGCCAAACGCGCTTGCAGTGTCCAGGCATCGGGGTCTTGATCGATGAGACTGACAACGTGCTCGTTCAGCGCGGGCGCACGCGCGCCACCCGGGTAAGTGCGGCGCACCAGTTTGTCATTCAAGTCATTGCGCACCGCGTCCCAGGCCGAAGATTCACCGCACCACCACGTCGCCAGGCTGGGTAAAGTTAACTCTTCACCCAAGAGACGCCGAGTGATCGCCGGCAGAAAACCTTGCACGGCAGGAGATTCCAGAAATGCAGTGCCGAGCGCGTTGGCCATCACCACGGTGCCTGCGCGCGCCGCTTGCACCAGTCCTGGCACACCCAAGGTGGAGTCTCCCCGCAGCTCCAGGGGGTCGCACCACTCGTCGTCCAGGCGGCGCAGCAAACCGTGCACGGGCTCCAGGCCTTGCACGGTCTTGAGGTAGAGATGGTCGTTGCGTACCATCAAGTCACCACCCTCCACCAAAGGCAGGCCGAGGTATCGCGCCAGGTAGGCGTGTTCGAAGTAAGTTTCGTTGTAGGGCCCCGGCGTGAGCAGCACGATACGCGGTGTGGCACCGTGCGTCAGCTCCTGCGCGGCAGCGTCCACGGTGTCCAACAAGCGCCGATAACTTGATGCAATGTGCTGCACATGCAGCTCACGAAAGGCATCGGGAAATTGCCTTGAGATGAGCATCCGGTTGTGCAACACATAGCCCAGCCCCGAGGGCCCTTGGGTACGTTGTGCCACCACGCACCAGGCGCCTTGTTCGTCGCGCGCGAGGTCAAAAGCCACGATGTGCAATCGCTGCCCACCGGCAGGCCGCACACCGTGCAGCGGGCGCAAATAGCCGGGGTGGCGATAGAGCAGCACCGGCGGCAACAAACCTTCATGCAGCAGAGTCTGCGGGCCTTGCAAGTCGGCCAGCATGGATTCCAAAAGCGCCGCACGTTGTGTGACACCGGCTTCAATCTGCGCCCAGTCATGGGGCTCGATCAGCAAGGGCAACAATTCAAGTGACCAGGGGCGTGCAGCAGTGCCTTGTTCGCTGTAAACGTTGTGGGTAACGCCATCCAGGCGGATTTGCTGCGCAACTTGTTCAGCGCGGCGGTCAAGTTCACCGGGCAGGCCGAAGGGCTGTGTGTTGATCGGCAGCAGCTCTGCAAAACGTTGCCATGCCGGACGCAAGCTGTGCGCGTTGGCCCGCATTTCGTCCCAGGTGCCGGGCTCGGCGGCGACAGAATGACGCAACAGCGTGTCGGCTGCGTCGTCGGTCGGACTCGAGAGCTGGCCTTGGGACTGGGACTGGGACTGGGACTGGGACTGGGACTGTGATTGCTTCATCTCAAATGTCAATTCAACTCGCGTGCGGTTTTGCGTTGACGCGAGCCACGCGCAAGGGGTGACCGACTGCGCTCATGTCCCCCGGCCGGGCTGCGCCCGCCCTCCTCCTTTACTTCGCTCCGCCGGTCACCCCTTGCCCATGGCCAGCCACACAGGTGGCCCTTCGTCGCCAAACAACCCATGCCACGAAGGAGCAGGGTGATGGGGTGTTGTGTGGAGCGAAGTAAAGAAGGAGGCGTCGGGCACAGCCCGAGGCCGGGTGACATGAGCGCAACACAGCACCCCGTCGCCCTGCTCCCGCCCGCCACTCCGAACGCACTCATTCAGCCCGCCTCAAGTCCAGAGTAAACGGAAACTCCCAACTCGCCACCGCTGGCTTCACGTTCATCAGCCCGGGTGTATGCCCCAGCCGCTCAAAGCGCGTCAAACGGCGGCTCTCGGCTTCAAAGGCATTGACGGGAAAGGTCTCGTAACTAAGACCACCCGGGTGAGCCACGTGGTAGCGGCACCCGCCCAGCGAGCGCTGATGCCAACGGTCAACAATGTCAAAAGTTAATGGTGCATGGCTCTTGATGGTCGGGTGCAATGCACTCGGTGGATGCCAGGCGCGGTAACGCACACCGCAGGCAAATTCACCGCTGCGGCCTGTGCTTTGAAGCGGCGCGGCTTGGCCATTGACGGTGATGATGTGGCGGTTTTCGTTGAGGCCGTTCACTTTCAGCTCCAAGCGCTCCAGCGACGAATCCACATAGCGCACGGTGGCGCCACTGGCGCCTTCTTCACCCATCACGTGCCAGGGCTCCAGTGCGGTGCGCACACTCAAGTTCAGGCCTGCCG
>JAYVRO010000402.1:0-4198 GCA_043776165.1 Rubrivivax sp.
CTGCGAATAAAGCGTGTGTACGAGCGGTCAAACTCATGCGTGATGGCGTGCAAAGCACGCGCTGACGGCGCTTGGTTCAGGTCACCGAGAACGGTTTGCGCGTCGCGTAATGCCAAACGGTAACCATCACCGCCCAGCGCAGCGTCAACCGCGCGGGCTATGGGCATGCATTGCTCGATCACGTCAGCCGCCCATTGCACCAAGCTCACTGTTTGCGCGCCACGCTCCAGCATCACACCGGGCTCGCGTCCGCTGGCCGCTGTGCGCTGCTGGTTGCGCGCCAGCTGCGCAATTTCTTCGGGTGTGTCTTGCGGGCTGCTGCTCAGCAGGCAATGCAGCAAAAAGATGTCAATGAAACGCATGGTCTGCGCCGTGATGCCCACGGGCACAAAGGGGTCCAGGTCCATGCAGCGCACTTCAACGTACTCCACCCCGCGTTCGCGCAGCGCATGCAACGGACGTTCACCAGGTCGGATGACCCGTTTGGGCCGGATCGTGCCGTAGAACTCGTTTTCAATTTGCAGCAGCGTGGTGGCGAGCTGGTTGTACTCACCACCGAGGTTGCGGATGCCGACGTTCTCGTAGGGTGGATAGGGCTCGACCAGGGCGTCGTGCAATGAGGCAGCGTAACTCTCCAGGTTGTTGAAACTCGCCGCGATCTTGCTTTGCGCGTCACTCTGATAACCCAGGCGCCCCATGCGCAAACTGGTGGCGTGGGGCAGATACAGCGTGTGGTCGCCCAAAGTTTGAAGGCCATGTTCGCGCCCGGCAACAAAGCTCGGGCACACAGCTGGCGACGCACCAAAGAGCGTGAGCAAGATAAAGCTATGGCGGCGAAAGTTGCGGATCAAGCCAAAGTAGTCGTCGCTGCCCAGCCCCGGCATCGACCAGTTGTAATGAATGCCCGAAATGGTCTGCATGCGCCGCCCGTATCGGTGGCCCAAACCCATGCGGTACACACTCTTGGCGCGGCCAATGTTCGACGAGCCGTAGTTGCCAATGGGGATGTTTTCATCGGCGGGCAAACCGCAAGGCATGGACCCCATCCAGAGCATTTCTTCATCGCTCTTACCCGTGAAAGCACGGTAGGTGAACTGGTGGATTTCGGTGAGCTCTTGCTCGCAAGCTTCCACGCTGGTATGCACGCCGGTGATGAGCTCCAACTGCGATTCGCTGTAGTCGGTGGTGATGCGCTCGTTGGTCAGCGCGCGGCCCAAGGCGATGGGGTGCGGCGTAACGGCCAACTTGCCACTGGGCAATACACGCAGGCTTTCTTTTTCGACGCCTCGGCGCATGCCTTGCAGGCGTTGAGGGGAGAGTAAAGCTAAGCGTTCGTCGAGCAAGGTCATGAGCGGCAAAGGGTCTGGGCGAAAGGGCGACACCGTATCAGGTTTGGATGGCAGGCGCAGCGGTGGGTGTTTTGCCCCCTCCCCCTGCCAGGGGGAGGGGGTCATTCAGCGTTGCGGCATGTCCTTGGCAGAGAAGCCCAGGCTCACGATGGCGTCGTCTGGGATGGGCGGCATGGTGGCATTCCAGGCTTCCCATGCCGCGCGCATGTCGGCCAAACGCTGGGCTTGATGCGCCGAAAGATTGGCGCGCTCACGCTCGTCGTTCGACAGGTCGAACAGGTAGTCGTGCCCATCCACGCGCAAATACTTCCAGGCACCGAGCCGCATGGCGCGTTGGCCGCGGTGGTTCATGCGCCAAAAGAGTGGTCGCTCGAACGTGGCTTGTGCGTCACGCAACACAGGCAACAGATCCACGCCATCAAGTGGATAGTTAACATCGGCAACCGCTCCAGCAGCGTGCAACATCGTGGCCGACCAATCCATGGTCATGCTGTGTTGTTCGCTGGTGCTGCCCGGGGCGATGACGGCTGGCCAGTGCGCGATCCAGGGCACGCGGATGCCGCCTTCTGTCAGGTCCATCTTGCCGCCCACCAAGGGCCAGTTGTCGCTGAAACGCTCGCCACCGTTGTCACTGGTGAAGACCACCAGCGTGTTGTCGGCGATGCCTTGCGCGCGCAGCGTCGCCAGCAGCTGACCAATGCCTTCGTCCATGTGGTGGATCATGCGGCGATAGGTGTGGATGTTGCCGCCATGCAGGTGAAAGAGCTGCCCCCGAAGCCCTTGGGCCAAGGCTTCGTCGTCCCGCGTTTCCCAGGGCCAATGCGGCGCCGTGTAGTGCATGCTCAAGAAAAACGGCGCACCGCTTTGCGCACCGTTTGGCGCTACGCGCTCGATGAAGTCAACACCGCGCTGCGTGATGAGGTCGGTGAGGTAACCCTTGTTGGCGGCTGGGTCGTCGCACGCGCTCTCGGCTTCAAACAAGTCGTAGTCACCGGTGTTGGAGCAGTGGGTGAAGTAGTCCACGCCCCCCGCCATCGGGCCAAAAAATTCTTCGTAGCCCGAACGAATGGGGCTGAAGTGCGGTGGGTAACCCAAATGCCATTTGCCCATCAGCGCCGTGCGGTAACCCGCGTCCTTCAGCAGCGACGGCAGTGTGGGATGCTCGGGTGGCATGCCCAGCACATCACTGCCGCGGCTCTTGCTGTTGATGGGCTCTTCAGCGGCGCCGCGCAGGCGGTATTGCCAGCGCGCCGTCATCAAGGCAAACCGGGTGGGTGAACAGACGGGTGAATTGGCATAACCCTGCGTGAACTTCATGCCCGCAGCGGCAAGTTTGTCGATCTCGGGCGACACGGCGCCAAATTGCGCGTCGCGACCACCGTAGCAGCCCAGGTCGGCGTAGCCCAGGTCGTCGGCCACGATGAAGATGATGTTGGGGCGCGGTTTTTGTGTCATGTGGCTTGTTATTTTGAGAACCATCAGTCCGCTTGGTAGCCGCTGGCCTTTACTGGGGCGGCCCATTTGAGAAAGTCCGCGCGCTGCACTGCTGCCAACTGCTCTGGCGTCGAGCCGATGGGCTCCAGGCCGATACCGGCCATCTTCAGCAAGAGCGCGCTGTCTTTCATCGCTGCGGCCACGGCGCCATGCACACGTGCCAGCACCTCACGCGACATGTTGGCTGGGCCGTAGATGGCAAACCAAGCCGTGGCGTCCATGGGAACACCTTGCTCGCGCAGTGTGGGCACGTCAGGCAGCAATGATGAGCGCTGCGCGCCGCACACGGCAATGATGCGGATCTTGCCCGCGCGGTGGTTTTCCAGTGCCTCACTCACCACATCCACGTTGTAGCCAATGTGGCCACCCAGCAGCGCGTTCATGGCCGGAGCGCCGCCCTGGTACGGAATGTGTTGCAGCGGCACGCCTGCAGCCTCGCTGATCATCACGCCCAAGAAGTGCGGCACGGTGCCATTGCCCGATGAGCCGTAACTCGCGCTCGAAGGGTCGGCTTTGGCCTTGGCCATCATCTCGGGGATGCTCTTCACATTGCTCTTGGGCCCCGAGACGATGGCGAACTGGAAGCCTGCCAACTGGCTGATGGGCGTGAGGTCTTTGACGGGGTCGTAGTTGAGCTTCTTGAAGACGTGCGGGAACAGCACCACCGGCCCGCTGGGCATGACGATGAGTGTTTGCCCATCGGGCGGCGCAATCTTCAATTGCTCAATGGCGATGCGGCCTGCCGCACCCGGTTTGTTGTCCACCACCACCGACTGCCCGCCCAGCGGTTCACGCATGCGTTCGGCCAACAAGCGGGCGATGACGTCGGCCGAGCCGCCGGGCGGAAACCCCACGAGGATGCGCACCGGCGGTTTGTCGCTCTGTGCAAAGCTGCTGGCCGCCAACAGCGCCAGGAAAGTGGTGATGACGAAGGTGCGAGTTAAACGGCGCATGGTGGGCACTGTGCAGATGAGTGGATGGGCATTTTTACTCGGGCTTGTTTGCTTGCTGGGCGGTCAGTGCGGTTGTCAGCCTGGTCTTCAGCCCGGTTGCTAAAGTGGTCACCATCGCATCAATTGCCAACCCCATGAATCCAGCTTCGTTCGCCACCGTCACAACACCCAACGTTAACGTGCTGAATGAGCTACTGCAGCACTCCAAATTTCTCAGTGCCTACGCGTTTGAAGTCGTGTCTTGCGCCACCGGTGAATGCACCATCCGCGCGCCCTATCGGCCCTTGCTGGACCGCCCCGGTGGCATCGTCAGTGGCTTGACCTACATGGGCGCGGCCGATGTGGCCATGTGGCTGGCCATCATGACGCTGCGCGGCGCGCAAGAGAGTTGGGTGACCAGCG
>JAYVRO010000403.1:0-4185 GCA_043776165.1 Rubrivivax sp.
CTGTTCAGCCAACGTCGCATCTACAGCTTGCAGGAAATTGGCATCGAGGCCAAGCCCGAGCAGCATCAAGCGCTGCGCGACGCACTCAGCGCGGCCAAGGGTGTGCCCGCGTTTGTTGATTTCCTGAAGGCCGGCAACTACCGCTACCAAGTCAACCAGGCTGTGCGCACAGCGGAGCAACTGCCGCTGGCCAACCTCGATGCTTTTGCCAAGATGCAAGACGGCCAAGCTGTCTTCACGCCCGCGCCCAACGGTGTGCAGGTGCTGGTGCTGGCGAGCTCACGCACGCAGCCCGTCACCGAAGAGCAGTCGCGCGGGGTCATCGAACAGTTCTTGCTGACTGAGCGCAAACGCAAGCTGGCTGAAGACGACATGAAGGCCATGCGCGCCGCCGCCAAGATCACCTATATGGGCAGCTTCGCCGACGGCGCTGCAAGTGCCGCCAAGGCTGCCAGCGCCGCAGGCCTCAGCGCCAGTGAAGTGAGCAAGGGCATGGGGCTCAAGTGAGCCGCTGGCGCGGCCTGTGGGCCGCCCTGGGTTGGAGCACATGCCTGAGTTTGTGCGTCGTTGTGGGACTTGTGACGAGCGTCGCACAGGCCCAAACCGCCAGCGCCAGCGTCGGCGCCGAATACCGCCTGGGTGCGGGTGATGTCTTGCGCATCAGCGTTTATCAAAACGCTGACTTGTCTCTGGAAACCCGGGTCACTGAAGCGGGCATCGTTTCGTTCCCTTTGCTGGGCAATGTGCGTCTGGGCGGTTTGAGCGTCACGCAGGCCGAAAAACTGATCACCGATGGTTTGCGCAATGGCAACTTTGTGCGCCAGCCTCAAGTCACCATCGTGGTGCTGCAAGTGCGTGGCAACCAGGCCAGCGTCTTGGGTCAGGTCAATCGCCCTGGCCGCTACCCGATTGAAGTGGCCGACATGCGCTTGACCGATCTGCTGGCGATGGCGGGGGGTACGGCGCCCACAGGGGCCGATCTGGTGGTGGTGAGTGGGTCGCGCGACGGCAAGCCGCTGCGTCTGGAAGTCGATCTGCCCAGCGTGTTCGCCGCCGGTGGCCGCGACAAAGACATCCTTATCCTGAATGGCGACACGCTGTGGGTGGATCGTCAGCCCTTGGTCTACATCTACGGCGAAGCGCAGCGACCAGGGCCGATGCGACTCGAACGGGGCATGACGCTGATGCAGGCGTTGGCCAGCGGCGGTGGCCTGACCCAGCGGGGCACAGAAAAGGGCATCCGTGTGCATCGGCGCGGCGTCGACGGCAAAGTGCTGGTGGTGCAACCCGGCATGGATGAGAAGCTGCAAGACGGCGACGTCGTCTTTGTGCGCGAAAGCCTCTTCTGAACTCGCCATCATGGCGCGTTGACTGTTCGCCTGCTTTTTCATGAGCTACGGCCAATTTTTTGCCATTCTTCGCGCCCGCTGGCTCGTGGCTGTGCTCGTGCTGTTGGTGGTGGTGGCCACCACGCTCGGCGTGAGCCTCTTGCTGCCCAAACAATACAAAGCCAGCGCCAGCGTCGTGATCGACGTCAAGCCCGACCCCGTCACAGCCATGGTTTACGGCGCGGGCTCGTCACCTGTGTTTGTGGCCACCCAGGTCGACATCATTCAAAGCGAGCGTGTGGCGCAGCGCGTGGTACGCAACCTCAAGTTGGCTGACAGCCCCCAGATGCGCGCCCAGTGGAACCAAGCCACCCAGGGCCAGGGCACGCCTGAATCGTGGTTAGCAGAGACCTTGCAGCGCAGCTTGGAGGTCACGCCATCCCGTGAGTCCAGTGTCATTAACGTTTCATACAAGGCGCCGGACGCGCGCTTTGCTGCTGCGCTGGCCAATGCTTTTGTCCAGGCCTATATCCAGACCTCGTTGGAGCTGCGTGTGGACCCAGCGCGGCAGTACAGCAGCTTCTTTGAGTCGCGCTCCAAAGAAGCGCGAGACGCCCTCGAAGCCGCGCAGTCCAAGTACACCGCCTATCAGCGTGACAAGGGCATCATTGCCAGTGATGAGCGTTTGGACATCGAGAACTCGCGCCTGAACGAGCTGTCCTCCCAACTGGTGGCACTGCAAGCCGTGACCAACGAATCAAACAAACGCCAGACCCAAGCCCAAGGCAGCTCGGGCGACAAGATGCCCGAGGTGCTGGCCAACAGCTTGGTGGCTGGACTCAAGGCCGATTTGGGGCGCGCCGAAGCGCGGCTCAAGGAGCTGGGTTCGCGTTACGGCGACAGCCATCCCACGGTGATCGAGGCCAAGGCCAGCATCAACGAGCTTCAAGCCCGCGTCGCCGAAGAAACCCAGCGCGTCACCGGCGGCGTGGGCATCACAGGCACCATCAATCGTCAGCGCGAGGCGCAACTGCGCGGCGAGCTGGATTCGCAGCGCAGCAAGGTGTTGCGCATGAAGCTCGTGCGCGATGAAGGCACGGTGCTGTCGCGCGACGTTGAAAACGCGCAGCGCACTTACGACGCGGTGTCCTCTCGGCTCACGCAGTCCAGCCTGGAGAGCCAGGCCACGCAGAGCAATGTCAACGTGTTGACACCGGCCACGGTGCCGCTCAACCCGGCGTCGCCGCGCATCTTCCTCAACACTTTATTGGCATTGTTTGTTGGCACATTGATGGCCATCGGCGCCGCCATTGGCTTGGAGATGACCAATCGCCGCGTGCGTTCTGCGGCCGACTTGGTAGCGGCGCTGGACCTGCCTGTGCTGGGCACCTTGCCCAAGCCGGCATCCAACCGCGGTGCCAGTGCTCGTCATGCCTTGAGCGTGCGTGAAAGACTGGTGCGCCAGCTCAGCCATTCGCAGGCCCACGCAGCCAAGTCAACGGGCCAAAGTTCCCCGTAAGGCGGCTCAGGTGGAAGACTTCCATGACACCGTTTCCGCCGACTGGCAGCCATCGCCGGTGGTCGGCGCCGTTGTGGATGCCCGCAGCGCGGTCAAACCCATCGGTGCCATCCTCAGTGAGATGGGTCAGCTTGATGACGACAAAATCAGTGCGGTGTTGGCCCATCAAAG
Source organism: Rubrivivax sp. (assembly GCA_043776165.1). Taxonomy (GTDB): domain Bacteria; phylum Pseudomonadota; class Gammaproteobacteria; order Burkholderiales; family Burkholderiaceae_C; genus Rubrivivax. The sequence continues at coordinate 3,019 of JAYVRO010000403.1, forward strand.
GCAACACGGCATTCGTTTTGGCGAAGCGGCGATTGCCTTGCGCTACGTCAGCACCGACGATGTTTTGCATGCGCTGGCGCAACAGTTCAACTATCCCTACGCGCCGGCTGAGCGGCGCAAGACCAGCCCCGAACTGGTGGCGCTGAACGATCCCTTTTCCCACCAGGCCGAGGCTTTTCGTGCGGTGCGCAGTCAGCTCATGATGCGTGTGTTTGGTGGCGTTGACGCACAGCGCGTTCCTGGTTCTGGTGGCACTGGCAGCGCCAACGTCAACGCCAACGCCAACGCGCAGCGGTCCTTGGCCGTGGTCAGCCCCGAGTCGGGTGACGGCAAGACTTTTTTCGCCGCCAATTTGGCCGTCGTGTTGGCGCAATTGGGTGGTCGCACTTTGCTGGTCGACGCCGACATGCGCGGGCCGCGGCAGCACATGGTGTTTGCTTTACCCAATGTTGCGGGTTTGTCAGGCCTTTTGGCCGGACACCCTGCAAAACAGGTCGTGCAGCGCATATCGGGTGTGCCGGGTTTGTTTGTCTTGCCGGTCGGACCGACTCCACCCAACCCCCTGGAGCTGGTTGAACGCCCGGCGTTCGCGCAGTTATTGGCCGAGCTCACGATGCGCTTCGACCACGTCATCGTTGACACCCCCGCCCACCAGTATGGCGCTGACGGGCCGGTCATCGCGTCGCGCTGTGGCTCGGCGATCTTGGTGGCGCGCAAACATTCGTCGCGCATCGCGGCCTTGCAAGAGCTGGTTCGGGTCTTCAGTGGTGGGGCGACGAAGATGGCAGGCGTCATCGTCAACGAGTTTGCCGGCTGAAGCCATGAAGCGCTCGGCCGTTTAGGCTTGCCGCAGGCCCAGGTTTGGCACGTGAGCATGACCGACCATTTGTCGAACAAGAGCCGCGCCGCACAACGTCTGGCTTTGCCCGAAGGCGCGCTGGCGCCATTGCTGTTGCTGTTGTGCGGGTGGTTGATCATGTTTGTACCGGCCTACATGGGGCTGGCTGACACCATTTGGGCGGGAGACGAGCAGGGCCACGGGCCCATCATCCTGGGCGTCAGCTTTTGGCTCATGTGGACGCAGCGTGGCGCCCTGGCTGATTTGGTGCCGAGACCCATGCCAATCGCGTCGGCGCTGCTCATGGCGTTGGCCGTGATGGCCTATGC
>JAYVRO010000404.1:0-4167 GCA_043776165.1 Rubrivivax sp.
TTGTCCGCCTCATGAGGACGGTTTGACCGCGCGGCGGTTTTTTGCTGTAATCGAGGGTTTCCCGGATTCGTTTTGAACGAACACACGACTGCTTGGCAAAAGTCGCTTGGCAAGTCGCTTGGCAAGTCCTGCGTAGTCCTGCGCATAGGCTGCTGCGCAGCGATCTCGCACGATGTTGCTGTGTGAAGCGAAGTGACACATGGCGTGTCGTATCGCGCCGGGACCTACCGAACTCAGCCTCCTAGAACGGAATTGCCATGAAGCGCACCTACCAAGCCTCCAAGATTCGCCGTGCCCGTACCCACGGTTTTCTGGTGCGCATGAAGACCCGCGGCGGTCGCGCCGTCATCAACGCGCGGCGCGCCAAGGGCCGCAAGCGTTTGGCTGTCTGAGAACCTGTCCGCGAGCCGTGATCGGCCGTCTTGTGCACACGGCCGATTTCCAGCGCTTGCTGGCCACTCCGCCACGGTCGCGCAGTGCTCACTTCGCCGTGCATCACGTTGGCACGTGTCCATCGGGACCTATCAAGCCCAAGTGCGCCGCTGCAAAAGGAAAGTTATCCACACCATTGCCGAGCTCTGGCAACGACATTGTGGATAAGTTCTTTGAAGGACACTGGTTAGGTAGCGTGGTGCCCAAGCGGCACGCGAAGTCGTCAGTCACGCGAAATGCCCTGAAAAGACAGATGCGGCAAGCCATGGCGCGAAACGTTTGCAGCTTGCCAGCGGGACTGTGGTTAATCCGGCTAAAGGCGTCGTACGCCCGCTCAAGTTTCCGCTCCGCCACCTCGCGTCCCTTGTGTGAAAGCGCCGCCGCGGAGCTCGACGCCATGCTGCAACGCAGTGTGGCCTGAGCAGCGGGCCATGTGGGCGCGCGTTGTTCGTCTGCCGCAAAAGGCCTTGATGGCGGGTGTCCGCTTTTATCGCTACTGGTTCAAGCCCTGGCTGGGCAACGCCTGCCGATTTGAGCCTACGTGCTCGGCCTACGCTTTGGACGCGCTGCAGTTGCATGGCGCCGTCCTTGGCACGGGGCTGACCACAATGCGGCTGTTGCGCTGCCACCCGTGGTGTGTCGGCGGCCTTGACCCGGTGCCGGAGCGCTGGGCGGGACAGGGGCTGTTCACAAGGCTCTATCGACCACCGTCTCCCGAAATCACTGAAACCACCGCACCAACTGCCTTGGTGGTTTCGCAACCAGAACGATCGCACCCATGACCGATATCCGTCGCACCCTGCTGTGGGTGGTTTTCACCATGTCTTTGGTCTTCTTGTGGGACGCATGGAACAAGCATGAAGGGCATCCTTCGATCTTTGGTGTGCCCATGAAGCCTGCGGCCAGTGCATCGGCGCCGCCGCAGGTGGCCGGGTCGGGCTCGCAGGCCAATGCGGGCGTGCCCAAGCCTGCGGGCCTGCCCACCAGCGCCAGCGCAGCCGCTGCGCCGGCAACGACTGCGGCGCAGGGTGAAAGGGTGACACTCAGCACCGACGTGCTCAAAGCCACTTTTGACAGCGTGGGCGGCTCCTTGGTGCGCTTGGAGCTGCTTGCCTATCGCGACCAGAACGACGCCAAAAGCAACGTTGTGCTCTTTGATCAAAGTGCCAAGCGCCAATATGCCGCGCAAACGGGTTTGGTATCCACCCAGGCGGGCGTGGTTTTGCCCAATCACCACACGCCCATGGCCGTGGTGCCCGGCCCGCGCGCGCTAGAGCCCGGCAAAGACGAACTCATCGTTCGCTTTGAGTCCCCCGTTGTTGGCGGCTACAAATTGGCCAAAACCTACACCCTCAAACGCGGGCTTTACACGGTGGCGGTGAAGCACGATTTCACCAACGAAAGCGGCACACCCGTCACGCCGCAGTTGTATTTGCAGCTCACGCGCGACGGCAATCCGCCCGAGGGCGAATCGTCGTTTTATTCCACCTTCACTGGCCCGGCGGTCTACACCGAGGCCAACAAGTTTGCCAAGGTGGAATTCAAAGACATCGACAAGAAGAAGGCTGAACACGACAAGGTCGCTGACAACGGCTGGGTGGCCATGGTTCAGCATTATTTTGCTAGCGCCTGGGTCTTACCGGGCAACGCGCAACGCGAGTTTCGCAGCGACAAGTTGAGCGACAACCTGTACTCGATTGCCATGGTCACATCACTTGGCGAAGTGGCCCCTGGCGCCATCAAATCGGTGGACGCCACACTCTTTGCGGGGCCGCAAGAGGAAACCAAGTTGGCCGCCTTGGCGCCTGGACTGGAGCTGGTCAAGGACTACGGCTACCTGCACTTGTTGGCCAAGCCGCTTTTTTGGTTGCTCGACAAGCTCAATGGCATCCTGGGCAATTGGGGCTGGGCCATCGTGGCATTGGTGGTGCTGCTGAAGATCGCTTTTTATTGGCTCAACGCCAGCGCCTACCGCTCGATGGCGAAGATGAAAGCGCTTAACCCCAAGATGATGGAGCTGCGTGAACGGCTAAAGGACAAGCCCCAAGAAATGCAGCAAGCCATGATGAAGCTGTACCGCGACGAAAAGGCCAACCCACTGGGCGGCTGTTTGCCCATCGTGGCGCAGATGCCCTTTTTCATCGCGCTTTACTGGGTGCTCTTGTCGAGTGTCGAGATGCGCAACGCGCCCTGGATTTTCTGGATCGTTGATCTCGCCGACAAAGACCCTTGGTTCGTTTTGCCGGTCCTGATGACCTTGTCTTCACTTGTGCAGGTGGCCCTGGGCGCCAAACCGCCTGACCCCGTGCAAGCGCGCATGATGTGGTTCATGCCGCTGGCATTTGGTGTGATGTTCTTCTTCTTCCCTGCCGGTTTGGTGCTGTATTGGTTAACGAACAACCTGTTGTCAATTGCGCAGCAGTGGTTCATCAACAAGCAGATGGGGGTTAGCAACAAGTAGTGGGCGCTGCGTTGGCCAGCCGTTGTTTGCCAAGTAACGCACATTGCTGCATTGCGGCCCCCACGTTCGGGGGTTCAGTGCGCAGCCTTGTTTGCCGATCATCAGGCCATGCGGGCGACCCAGCCCTAAAAGCTGGCTCAGGAGTCCCGTGGCAGGCCAAAATCTCTTGCCACACCTCCACCCGCGCCATCCATCGCTTGGACACATCGGGGCATACGCAGGGTCACAATCTGCGCATGAGCGCCTGCCAAGCAGCCCCGATTGGCTTACGCACCACAGTGTGTAGCGGACTTGTTTGTCCGTGACCATGGCCCGCGCAGCCAGCCATGTCAGCACGGTCCGCCTGGGCCGCCACCGCGAACCCATCGTGGCCATCGCGACGGCCCCGGGCCGGGGAGCGGTGGGCATCGTGCGGGCATCGGGCGGCGACTTGAGCGCGCTCATCAAAGCCGTTTGCGCCCGAGACCTTGTGCCGCGCAGCGCGAGCTACCTGCCTTTCTTGGACGAACACGGCCAGACCATCGACCAAGGTTTGGCCCTGCACTTCCCGGCGCCGCATTCCTACACAGGTGAAGATGTGTTGGAGCTGCAAGCCCATGGCGGCCCGGTGGTGTTGCAGCTGCTGCTGGCGCGCTGCTTGCAGGCCGGCCAAAGCGTTGGGCTGCGCGTGGCTGAGCCCGGTGAATTCACCGAGCGTGCGTTTTTGAACGACAAGCTCGATTTGGCCCAGGCGGAGAGCGTTGCCGATCTCATCGATGCCAGCACCGAAGCCGCAGCACGTTCCGCCGGGCGCTCCTTGTCGGGTGCGTTTTCACGCGAAATCGATCTGCTGTGCGAGCGAGTGGTCAAACTGCGAATCTTGGTGGAGGCCACGCTCGATTTCCCGGAAGAAGAGATCGACTTTCTGCAAAGCGCCGGCGCCTTGACGCAATTGCACGACATTGACGGCGCACTGAACGAGGTCCTGGCCCGGGCGCGCCAAGGAGCGCTCTTGCGCGAAGGCCTGCGCGTGGTGATTGCTGGACAGCCCAATGTGGGCAAGAGCTCCTTGCTCAACGCTTTGGCGGGCGCCGAATTGGCCATCGTCACGCCCATCGCCGGCACGACGCGCGACCGCGTCAGCGAGACGATTCAAATCAACGGCGTGCCTTTGCACCTGATTGACACGGCGGGTCTGCGTGACGATGAACAAGCCAAAGACGAGGTCGAGCGCATCGGCATGGCGCGCAGTTGGGAGTCGGTTGGTGCGGCCGACACGGTGATCTTCTTGCACG
>JAYVRO010000405.1:0-15012 GCA_043776165.1 Rubrivivax sp.
GCGCTCATGGGTGAATTTGAAGGCGTCGTCGACGGCCACCGAGACGGCCACGGCTTTGTTTTGCGCGCTGACGGCGAGCCTCCCGTCTACATCGGGCCACAGGAAATGCGCTCGGTCTTGCACCGCGACCGCGTTCGTGTGCGCATCCTGCGCTACGACCGCAAGGGTCGGCCCGAAGGCCGCGTCCTGGACATCATCGAGCGGCGCAAAACGCCCATCATCGGGCGCTTGCTGCACGAAGGTGGTCATTGGTTGGTGGCGCCGGAAGATCGCCGTTTTGGCCGAGACATCCTGATTCCCAAAAACGCCACCGCCAGCGCCGCTGTGGGCCAAGTTGTTTCGGTGGAATTGACCGAGCCACCGTCATTGCATTCGCAACCCGTGGGCCGAGTGGCCGAGGTGCTGGGTGAGATCGACGATTCGGGCATGGAGATTGAAATTGCCGTGCGAAAGTACGAAGTTCCGCATCGTTTCTCACCTGAAACGTTAGCCCAGGCAGCGGCTTTGCCCGAAAAACTGCGTGCGGTGGACCGCAAGCATCGTGTGGACCTGACCGACGTGGCCTTGGTCACCATAGACGGTGAAGACGCCCGCGATTTTGACGACGCTGTGTATTGCGAACCCTTCAAGCGGGGTCGTGGCAAGGCGGCTTTTGAAGGCTGGCGCTTGCTCGTGGCCATTGCCGACGTGAGCCACTACGTCAAGCCCAGCGAGCCCATTGATGAGGACGCCTACGAACGTGCGACTTCGGTGTACTTTCCGCGGCGCGTGATCCCCATGCTGCCCGAGAAGCTGTCCAACGGCCTGTGTTCGCTGAACCCCGAGGTGGACCGTCTGGCGATGGTGTGCGACATGTTGGTGGACGTCGAGGGCAATGTCGAGGCCTATCAATTCTTCCCGGCCATCATCAACTCGCAAGCGCGCTTGACCTACAACGAAGTGGCGGCCGTCCTGGCCAATACACGCGGACCAGAAGCTCAGCGCCGCGCTGCATTGGTACCGCATCTGGTATACCTGCATGAGGTCTACCGCGCCTTGCTCAAGCAGCGCGCAAAGCGCGGCGCCATCGACTTCGATACCGTGGAAACACAAATCATTTGCGACGACAACGGGCGCATTGAAAAGATCATTCCGCGCACGCGCAATGAAGCCCACAAGCTCATCGAAGAAGCCATGCTTGCAGCCAACGTGTGTGCGGCGGACTTCATCCACGGTGCAGAACACGCCAGCCTTTACCGCGTGCACGAAGGCCCCACACCCGAGAAGCGTGTGGCGCTGCAAAGCTACTTGCGCGCGCTCGGTTTGGGTTTACATCTGAGCGACAACCCCAAGCCAGCCGAGATGCAGGCCATTGCCCAAGCCACGCAAGGTCGGCCCGACGCTTTGCAGATCCACACCATGCTGCTTCGTTCAATGCAGCAAGCCGTCTATACCGCCGCCAACAATGGCCACTTCGGGTTGGCTTACGAGGCCTACACCCACTTCACGAGCCCGATTCGGCGGTACCCCGATTTGTTGGTGCACCGTGTCATCAAGGGCATCTTGGCGGGCAAGCGCTATCAATTGGCGCCCAGCGAAAAGACCCGAGTGCCCGAGCTGCGCCGTGGTGGCAAACCGGCGCACATGCTGAAAAAGCCGGCGACGCAAGAGCTGGCCAACTGGGAGGCGGCCGGTGCGCATTGCAGCGCGAATGAGCGCCGTGCCGATGAGGCCTCACGCGATGTCGAGGCTTGGCTGAAATGCCGCTACATGCGTGAACACTTGGGCGAAGAGTTTTCTGGCACCGTGAGCGCCGTCACGAGTTTTGGACTCTTTGTGACGCTGGACGCGATGTACGTGGATGGCCTCGTGCACATCACTGAACTGGGTGGCGAGTACTACCGCTTTGATGAAGCGCGCCAGGAGTTACGTGGCGAGCGCACAGGCGTGCGTTATGCCGTGGGCACGCGTGTGCGAGTGCAGGTCAGCCGGGTTGATTTAGATGGCCGCAAGATCGACTTTCGCTTGGTGCGTGAAGGCGAAACAGAGCGACTCCTGACGACTGGCCGAGCGCCCGCAGCCAAGCCTACAGGGGCGGCAGAAGAGTTGGCCGCGATCAAGATTGCCGATCGCGCTGCCAAAGCCGCTGGGCGGACCGCGAGGAGTATGAACCAGGGTGTCGGAAAAGGCTTGGGAAAAGGCATTGAAGGTGGGCCGCGACCATCGCGTAAACCAGCGGCGCGCAAGACCACACCACGTCAAAGAATGCGCTGAAACTGGGCCACGGGGTCGATTGCCGCCGCCGAATGCTGCCGCCTATCGCGGAAACGCCAAACGCATGGCGTCTATCAGATCTGCGGCACGCAGCGGCAACCTGTTGCCCATGGCCTGTACATGCAGATCTGCCGCGTGGCCGTGCAGGGCTGTGGTCGCCCTGGCAACGCGGTGGGCCAGTGTGGTCGGATCGCCTTTGGCCATGGTGCTCCACAGGCCGCCAATCCACCCAGCCAGCACGTCGCCACTGCCCGGCGTGGCCAGCGCCGCGTTGCCACTGAGGTTGATGATCGGCAATACCCCCGGCGCAGTCACTATCGTGCCCGAGCCTTTGAGTACGACGACACTCGACCAAGCGGCGGCCAGGCATTGCGCGGCAGCGATCCTGTCCGCCTGCACCTGCTCGACACTGACACCCAACAGGCGCGCCGCTTCAAGTGGGTGCGGCGTGATGACGCTGGCCAAACCGCGTTGTGCGCGTGCGCGCAACAGCGATTGCAGCTGCACATCAGTCGCCACGGCATTGAGCGCGTCAGCGTCCAACACGAGGCGCGCGCTATGGTGCAACAGTGCGGGCAAGGCAGCGCGGACCCCCAAGCCCGCGCCACATCCACACACCACTGTTGACCCTCGCAGCACCGATGGCGGGTTTGCCCACCATGCATCGCGTTGCATGAGTTCAGGCCGCTGGGCAGGCAGGTTTTGCGCCACGGCATCGAGCAGGCTGACAAAAACTCGGCCTGCCCCTGCCGCATGGGCTGCGCTGGCGGCCAGCCAGGCGGCGCCGCTCATGCCAGCGGCGCCACCAATGATCGCCGCGTCGCCATAGCTGCCTTTGTGGCTGGCGTGTTGACGACTGGGTATGAGCGCAAGCAGATCATTCACGCCGCACAGCACTGCGCAGGGTGCCGCGTGCGCTTCAGCGACACCCAAGTCGTCCCACCAGACCTGGCCTGCCAGGTCGCGGCCTGAGGCAGTGAAGAGCCCGGGCTTGAGCGTGAGTAAGCTCAAAGTGTGGTCAGCGCGGACGCCAACCTGGCCCAGCGGCGTGCCAGTGTCACTGTGCAAACCGCTGGGCACATCAACCGCGACCACGCAGGTGGACGACGCGCGCAACCTTTCAATCGCCAGCGCCATTGCGCCTTCAATGGCGCGCGTTTGGCCCAGACCGAGCAAGGCGTCGATGACCAAATCGGGCGCTTCTTCAGCATGGGACGGACAGCCTTGTGTGATGCGCACACCGGCATCGATAGCGCGCTGGCGCGCCCAGCCCGCATTCACAGCGCCGCTTGCAGAGTTACCGTATGACTCGACCCGAACCTTGCGGCCCCAGGCCTGCATGTAGCTTGCTGCCACCAAGCCATCACCGCCATTGTTGCCAGGGCCCGCCAGCACGGTGAGTTGCCGTGCATGTGGACGCAAGGCCATGGCCAATTTCGCAACGGCCAAACCAGCGCGCTGCATGGGGCCGTGGGGTTCGCCATGCGCCACGGCGGCGCGCTCGCTGCGCCGCGAGGCAGCCGCGTCATGTAGCGGCCAAGGACCAGTCTGCGAGTCGATGCGTTGCAAGGCCACTGGCTGCCGATCAACGCAAGCGCGACAGGTCCAGTCCCGTCGTGTCCAGTGGCGCACTGCGCCCGGCCACGAGTTCAGCCAGCACGCGCGCCGATCCGCACGACAACGCCCAGCCACTGGAGCCGTGGCCGACATTGAGCCACACACCAGGCACACCGCTCGCGCCCAGCAGGGGTGGCCCGTCGGGCAGCATGGGCCGGGCGCCTTTCCAGGGCTGGGCCTGCGCCATGTGTGCCGCCCCTGGGTACCAGTCGTCCAGTACGCGATACAAGGTACGCATGGCGCCTTCGTTGAAGTTGTCAGCGGTGCCGCCCAGTTCGGCGCTGCCTGCCACTCTCACACGCTTGCCCAGACGAGTAATGGCCACTTTGAATTTTTCGTCCATCACCGCCGAGCGTGGTGCGTGGTCGTGTTGACTGTCCACATGACGCAAAGGCGCTGTCACGGAGTAGCCCCATATTGGCACGATGGGAAGCTTCAAACCCAAGGGTCGCAAGAGTGCGGGCGCTTCGTGGCCAGCGCAGATCACAACACCATCAAACGTGCCGGGGGCATCGAGCTGGGTATCGCCCTGATCGCGTTCGTCGCTCAGCACCAATTGCACCTGCGGGCCAGGCAGGATACGAGCCACGCGTTGCTCAAATCGAAAGCTAACACCCAGGTGTTGTGCTTGCGCCTTCATCAGATGCGCGAACTGGCGGCAATTGCCAGCGCCGTCTTGGGGCAGGTGGATGGCAGCTTGCAAGGACGTGGCTGGGTTCAACGCAGGCTCGATCTGGCGTGCTCGAGCGCCGTCCACCAGTTCATGCGCCACGCCCAGCTCGCTCAGCAACTTGAGGCCTGGTTGCGCCAAAGTCACGGCACGCGCCGTGCGCAGCAATACCATGTAACCGCTGGAGTGTTCGTATTCCAGCGTCAATTGCCGTACCAGCTCCGATTGACGCGTGCGGCTGAAATTTGCCAGGCGTTGCATCGCACTTCGGTTGCGTTCGTGCACTTGGCGGCGGCAAGCACGCCACCATTGCCAAACCCAGCCTGCGTGTTGCATCGCCCCCATGCCCGCCAGACGCACGGGTGCATGCTTGCCCAAAAGTTGGCTGAAGACTTTCCACGGCATGCCTGGCGCTGCCCAGGGCGTCACATAACCTGGCGCCAACACACCGGCGTTGGCAAAACTGGTCTGCGCCGCAACTGCGGCATGGCGTTCGAACACAAGCACTTCGTGTCCGTCGGCTGCCAATTCATAGGCCGTGGTCACGCCGATGATGCCCGCGCCAATGACTGCGATGCGCAAACCCTAGCCCTCGCTACCCGGGTGCGCAGCAGCAAGCACGCCCTCTATGGCCAAACTCACATCCAACACAAAGTCGTCTTGCATCGCCGCGCCCCACACCATCAAGCCCACCGGCATTTCCCCAGGTTCTTGGCAAGGCAATGACAAGGCGCAACCGTCAAGAAAATTCACGACAGAAGGATTGCGCAGGATGCGCGCGTTGGTCGCATAAAACGCAGCGTCGTCGTTGAGCAAGGGCGCGATGGCCGGGGCCACCAGGGGTAGCGTTGGCGAGAGCAGGGCGTCAAAGCGCTGGATGCCGTGGCCCACCGCACTGATCCAGGCGCGGCGTGCTGCGTGCAGATCGAGGTAGTCGGCAGCGCTGGTGGCCTCGCCACGACAAATGCGCGAAAGCACACGAGGGTCGTATTCGCTTGAATGTTTCGCCACCAAGGCGCGGTGCCAAGCCCAGCTCTCCGGTGCCGCAAAACCACCGCTTGATTGCAAGCCGGCCAATTGGGCAATGGGATCAAGTTCGATCTCTTCGATGTGGGCACCGGCAGTGCGCAACAGGGTCAAAGTGCGCTCAAAAACGCGAGCGACACCGGGCTCCAAGTCGTCCAACATCACTGTCATAGGCACGGCCAGGCGCATTCCCTTGACCGGCAAGCGCCGCAGCGACACTTGGCGTGCAGCGAGTACTTCGTGCAGCAAGACGGCATCTCGCACCGAACGTGTGATGGCGCAACTCGTGTCAAGTGTTGCGGACAAAGGCACGCTGCCTTCCAGTGGTGTGAGGCGCTGCGTGTTCTTGAAACCCACCAAGCCATGGAATGCCGCTGGAATGCGGATAGATCCGCCAGTGTCAGAGCCCAAAGCGGCCCACGCCGCACCGGCGGCCACCGACACGGCACCTCCCGATGTCGAGCCGCCTGGAATGCGCGGCGTTTTGTCCAGTGCCAGCGTACCGGCGTTGGCCGGTGTGCCCCAATGCGGGTTGATGCCAACACCTGAGTAGGCGAACTCAGTCATGTTGGTGTGGCCAATCAGTGCTGCGCCGCCAGCGCGAAGGCGCGCGACGGCAGGGGCATCTTGCGCAGCCGCCGCTGCGCCTTGCAGCACACGCGAACCCGCTGTCGTGGGTTGGCCCGCGACGTCAAAAAGGTCTTTGATCGACACCGACAGGCCCGCAAGCGGTGGCACCGGTGCGCCTCCTGCGCGTGACGCGTCAACGGCTGCGGCGCAGGCGATTGCTTGAGCGTCAAAGCGGCGCACAAAGCTCAACCTCGCCGCATCGCTGTTGGCATTGGCGATAGAGATGTCGATCAATTCACGCGCTCTATGTTGGCCGTTGCGAACGGCGTCGCGGGCAGCGATCAGGTCCTGCGTCATTTTGGGCATGGCGCCTCGGGTTAGAATCTTCGGGTTTATCTCGCAGGCCGTGGCCAACAGTGGCTGTGCGTTGTTGCCGAGGCAAACAAATCGCGAATCCGGTCCATCAAGGTGTTGGCGTCAATTTTGAGCTGTCCTAGACAGCAGTCGGTTGACGTCAAAAAGTGCCGGAATTCTAGACTTAACCTTTGGAGTTCTCATGACAGTATCCATGCGCGACATGCTGGAAGCCGGTGTCCATTTTGGTCACCAAACCCGTTTCTGGAACCCGAAGATGGCCCCGTACATCTACGGCCATCGCAACAAGATTCACATCATCAACCTCGAGAAGACGCAACCGCTCTTCAACGACGCGATGAAGTTCATCCGCCAGTTGGCTGCGCGCCGCGGCACGATCTTGATGATTGGCACGAAGCGCCAAGCGCGTGAGGTGATCTCTCTCGAAGCCCAGCGTTGTGGCATGCCCTTCGTTGACCAGCGTTGGCTGGGCGGCATGATGACCAATTTCAAGACCGTCAAGGGTTCTTTGAAGAAGCTCAAGGACATGCAGGCCGTCAAAGAAACGGGCAGCGAACAGATGATCAAAAAAGAAGCGTTGATGTTCGATCGCGACCTCTCAAAACTCGAAAAGAACATCGGCGGCATTCAGGACATGACCGCGTTGCCTGACGCCATGTTTGTCATCGATGTCGGCTACCACAAGATCGCCGTGCTCGAAGCCAAAAAGCTGGGCATCCCGGTCATCGGCATCGTTGACACCAACCATTCGCCCCTCGGCATCGACTACGTCATTCCCGGCAACGACGACTCGGCCAAGGCCGTGGCTTTGTACGCCCGGGCTGTGGCTGACGCAGTCCTCGAAGGTCGCGCCAATGCAGCCACAGAAGTGGTGCATGCCGCAGCCGGCAATGATGAGTTTGTAGAAGTCAGCGAAGGCTGATTGAACGAGCGACCACATGACAACAGGGTTGCTCGTGCGCGTTCAGCCCCGTTGTGCAAGCCGATTCGGCGTGTGACATTGGCGTCGGACACACAGCGTCGCATCGCGCCACATTCGAATGCCAACGCCACGCGTTGGCCTCAAGAAACCTGACGGAGAACGAAAAATGCCCGCAATCACTGCAAGCATGGTGGCTGAACTGCGCGCCAAGACAGACGCGCCCATGATGGAGTGCAAAAAGGCACTCACCGAAGCCGAAGGCGACATGACACGTGCCGAGGACATCCTGCGCGTCAAGCTGGGCAACAAGGCTGGCAAGGCCGCGTCGCGCATCACGGCAGAAGGCGTTGTCGCATCGACGGTGGACGGCAGCACAGCGGCCATGGTTGAAGTCAACTGCGAAACTGACTTTGTCACCAAGAACGATTCCTTCCTCGCGTTTGCCAAGGCGTGTTCTGCACTGATCGCGCAAAACAACCCTGCAGATGTCGCCGCGTTGTCGGCCTTGCCGCTGGCGCAAGACGGATTCGGCCCCACCGTTGAGGACGTTCGCAAAGGCCTCATCGGAAAGATCGGCGAGAACATGGCGGTGCGTCGTTTCAAACGTTATGCAGACGCTGGCAAAGTGGCCAGTTACTTGCATGGCACACGCATCGGCGTGCTGGTTGAATTCACGGGTGACGAGACTGCGGCCAAGGACGTTGCCATGCACATTGCTGCGATGAAACCTGTGTCTTTGTCTTCGGCACAGGTGCCTGCCGAATTGGTCGAGCGCGAGCGCCGCGTGGCCACCGAAAAGGCCGCGGAGTCGGGCAAGCCAGCAGAGATAGTGGCCAAGATGGTTGAAGGCTCGGTGCAAAAGTACCTCAAAGAGGTCTCACTCTTCAATCAAACGTTTGTCAAGAACGACAAACAAACCGTTGAACAAATGCTTAAAGAAAAGGTCACCCAAGTGGCCGGCTTCACGCTTTACGTGGTGGGTGAAGGGATCGAGAAAAAGACCGACGACTTTGCTGCTGAAGTGGCCGCGCAGGTGGCTGCTGCCAAAGCGCTGTAAAACGCCTTGGGCCCTGCAGGGACCGGCGTTTTAAAGCGCTGGGCCCGTACACTTGCGCACCTTAAAACGCCAACCCCCGAAAGGCCCTGCATGCCCGCTTACAAGCGCATCTTGCTCAAGCTGTCTGGCGAAGCCCTGATGGGCGACGATGCCTTTGGCATCAACCGCGCCACCATCGTGCGCATGGTCCGTGAGGTGCAAGAAGTCACCACCCTGGGTTGCGAAGTCGCTGTGGTGATCGGTGGAGGAAACATCTTCCGCGGTGTGGCGGGGGGCTCGGTGGGCATGGACCGGGCCACGGCTGACTACATGGGCATGCTGGCCACGGTGATGAACGCCTTGGCGCTGGCTGACACCATGCGTCAGGAGGGCATGGTCGCGCGTGTCATGTCGGCCATTGCTATCGAACAAGTCGTTGAGCCCTACGTTCGCCCCAAGGCCTTGCAGTATTTGGAAGAGGGCAAAGTCGTGGTCTTCGCGGCGGGCACGGGCAATCCCTTCTTCACGACCGACACGGCAGCTGCTTTGCGTGGCGCAGAGATCGGCGCTGAAATTGTTCTGAAGGCCACCAAAGTCGATGGCGTTTATTCGGCCGATCCAAAAAAGGATCCAAACGCCACGCGCTATTCGACCATCAGCTTCGATGAAGCCATTGGCAAAAATTTGCAAGTGATGGATGCCACGGCGTTTGCCTTGTGCCGCGACCAACGCCTGCCCATCAAGGTCTTCAGCATCTTCAAGGCCGGTGCGCTCAAGCGCGTTGTGCAAGGGGAAGACGAAGGCACCTTGGTGCATGTCTGACCTGTTGTTGGGTGTTGTGTGAAGAGATGTGAGCAACCATGACCATTGCAGACATTCGCAAAACCGCTGGCGAGAAGATGGCCAAATCGGTCGAAGCGTTCAAGAACGAGCTGCACAAGATCCGCACGGGGCGCGCGCACCCCGGCTTGCTGGACCAAGTGCATGTTGACTACTATGGTTCGATGGTGCCCATCAGCCAGGTGGCGAACGTCAGCTTGCAGGACGCCAGGACGATCACCGTGCAGCCCTGGGAAAAGGGCATGGCCGCGAAGATCGAGAAAGCCATTCGTGAGTCTGACCTGGGCTTGAACCCATCCTCCCAAGGTGATTTGTTAAGAGTGCCGATGCCTGCACTCACCGAAGAGCGGCGCAAGGAGCTCACCAAAGTGGTCCGCAACGCGGGTGAAGACGCCAAGATCGCGGTGCGCAGCGTGCGCCGCGACGCCAATGATCAACTCAAGAAGTTGCTGAAGGAAAAGCTCGCCTCAGAGGATGACGAGCGCCGCGCGCAAGACGACGTGCAAGGCCTGACCAACCGCACGATTGCTGAAGTTGACAAGCTCGTGCACGGCAAAGAAGCTGAAGTGCTGGCGGTTTGACGCAGCCAGCCGCGATGTCGCATCACGCAACTTCAGAAGGCATGGCGGTGGCGCGCGCAGCGCAGCCCGGCCCTGCCGCGCATCCGGTTCCTCGCCATGTCGCTGTGGTGATGGACGGCAACGGCCGCTGGGCGAAAAGGCGTTTCATGCCCCGCGCCATGGGCCACAAACAAGGCGTCGACACCCTGGTGCGCGCCATCCACGCTTTTGCTGAACGCGGTGTTGAGTACCTCACGGTCTTCGCTTTTTCTTCCGAAAACTGGAAACGCCCCGAAGACGAGGTTTCGGGTTTGATGAGCCTCGTGCTTGTTGCAGTTTCACGTTACCTGGAACGATTGCACCGTGATGGCGTGCGTGTGCGCGTGGTAGGCGACCGACAGGCTGTGTCGGCGCAGCTGCGGGAAGCCTGGGACAAGGCCGAAGCGCTGACCGCCAACAACACCGGCATCAATTTGTCGGTGGCCTTCAACTATGGCGGGCGATGGGACGTGGTGCAGGCCTGTCAACAAGCCTTGCGCGACGGTTTGACTGCAGACGCCATCGACGAAGCGGCGCTTTCGAGCCGCATGGCCATGAAGTTTGCGCCCGACCCCGATTTGTTCATCCGCACCGGTGGTGAGATGCGCATCAGCAACTTCTTGCTGTGGCAAACGGCCTACTCTGAGCTGCACTTCAGCGACTGTCTGTGGCCCGACTTTGATGCGATAGAAATTGACACCGCATTGGCCGCCTATGCACAGCGCGACCGTCGTTTTGGCGGAGTTGAGCCAAGCATCACAGCGCCACCGGGGCCCTGACAGCATGCTGAAACAACGCATCATCACCGCGCTTGCGCTGGTCGCGTTCCTCCTACCGGCCTTGTTCGCCAACAGCACTTGGCCCTTTGCAGCGCTCACCCTGGTGATGATTGGCGCCGCAGGTTGGGAGTGGGGAAAGATCAATGGTGCTGCGCCCCATCTGCCGATCTTGATGGCTGCCATGTTGGCGCTGGCTTGCGGCCTGGCCTTGCTCGGCGGTTGGGTCAACCCTGTCCCTTTCACACTGTGGTGGTTGACCTCAGTCTTCTGGATTGTTGGTGGTGTCCTGGCGCTCAGCGCGGGCCCAGCGCAGTGGTCGCGCCTGCCGCGCCCTTGGCGTTGGGCTCTGGGCCTCGTCATGCTGTGGACGGCTTGGCTGGCCTTGGCACACGCCAGGCTGTGGGGCATCAACTTTGTGCTCTCCGTGCTGGCCCTGGTGTGGGCCGCCGACATTGCGGCCTACGCGGGTGGTCGGGCTATTGGTCGGCACAAGCTGGCGCCCGTGGCCAGCCCGGGCAAGACCTGGGAAGGCGCCATCAGCGGCGCTTTGGCGGTGTTGCTACTGGCATGGGCCTGGAGTGCCGCTGATGCGACTTTTGCCTTTGACAGCGCCAGCCTTTACACGCGCCTGTCAAACAACTTTGGCCCGGGTGGCGCCGCGTTGGCTTTGCTCGCGCTCTCGGCCATGAGTGTGGTCGGTGACCTTGTCGAGTCATTGGTCAAACGCGCCGCTGGCGTCAAAGACAGCAGTGGCCTCTTGCCCGGCCATGGTGGTGTGCTCGACCGCGTTGACGCGCTCTTGCCAGTGTTTCCGCTGGCCATGGCCCTGGCTTCACTGTGACGACGTTTGCCACGATGCGGCCCCCTCAGCGCCTCGTCATCTTGGGTTCGACCGGCTCGGTGGGCACGAGCACGCTCGACGTTGTTGCGCGTCACCCTGAAGCCTTTGAGGTGGTGGGCTTGAGTGCCTATGCGCGCATCGATGAGTTGGCAGTGCAATGCAGGCTGTGGCGACCCCGCGTGGCTGTTGTGCCCGACGACAACGCGGCGCAAGGTTTGCGCGCTGCCTTG
This sequence comes from Rubrivivax sp., assembly GCA_043776165.1. Lineage (GTDB taxonomy): Bacteria > Pseudomonadota > Gammaproteobacteria > Burkholderiales > Burkholderiaceae_C > Rubrivivax. The sequence continues at coordinate 11,759 of JAYVRO010000405.1, forward strand.
TCGGGCAGTGGTGTTCGCACGCAAATACGTTGCGGGGAAGAAGCGCTCGAAGAACTGGCCGCATCAGGCGAGGTGGACAGCGTGATGGCCGCTATCGTTGGTGCCGCAGGTTTGGCGCCTTGTCTGGCTGCGGCGCGCGCTGGCAAACGCCTGCTTCTGGCCAACAAAGAAGCGCTGGTCTTGGGTGGCGCGTTCTTCATGCGCGCGGTGGCTCAAGGTGGCGCGCAACTGCTGCCCATCGACAGTGAACACTCGGCGATTTTTCAGTGCCTGCCCGTCGACCGCGCGGCGTGGCCAGCGTTCATTGACCACATTGTGCTCACGGCCTCGGGTGGACCTTTTCGTCAGCGTGACATCCACACGCTGGCGCAGGTCACGCCTGAACAAGCCTGTGCGCACCCCAACTGGGTGATGGGCCGCAAGATTTCAGTCGATTCGGCGACCATGATGAACAAAGCGCTCGAAGTCATCGAGGCGCGCTGGTTGTTTGATTTGGCACCCGAAGACATTCGCGTTGTCGTACATCCGCAAAGCATCATCCACTCGATGGTGGCTTGCCGTGACGGCTCAGTCCTGGCGCAGATGGGCACACCCGATATGCGCGTGCCGATTTCCTATGGTCTGTCGTTTCCACACCGCATGGAGTCGGGGGCTTCGCGGCTGGACTTCAACAAGATGGCCGACCTGTCCTTCCAGGTTTTAGACGAAGAGCGTTTCCCTGCACTGCCCTTGGCTTACCAGGCGCTGCGCGCGCCCGAAGGTTCAACGGCCGTGCTCAATGCCGCCAATGAAGTCGCCGTGGCGGCATTTCTGGATGGTCAATTGCATTTCACCGATATCCACAGCGTTAACGCCACGACTTTAGACACGATGGCGCACCGCTTGGGCGCTATCAATGACATCGCTGACCTGTTGGCGCTGGATGAGCGCGCGCGCTCGCAAGCGCGCAGCGTGATGAAAGGCCTCTCCTCATGATCACCACGGTACTGGCCTTCTTGTTGACACTGGGTGTGCTGATCGTCGTGCACGAATACGGCCACTATCGTGTCGCCGTCGCTTGCGGTGTGAAGGTGCTGCGCTTTTCAATGGGATTTGGCCGCGTTATTTGGCGCCGCCAGTCCGGCCCCGATGCCACAGAGTTTGTGCTCTGTGCTTTGCCTTTGGGTGGCTACGTGCGCATGCTTGATGAGCGCGAAGGCGAGGTCGCGCCTCATGAAGTGAACATGGCCTTCAACCGCAAACCGCTGCTCCAGCGAGTGGCCATTGTGGCCGCTGGGCCTATTGCCAATCTGGCCTTGGCCGTGTTGCTTTTTGCCTGCGCCAATTGGTCCGGTGTGAGTGAACCTAAAGCGGTGCTTGGCGCGCCAGGCACGGGGGGCTTGGCCGAGGCTGCGGGCATGCGCAGCGGTGATTGGGTGCGCGCAACGTCGAGCAACGGCAATGAATGGCAAGAACTGCGCTCACTCACTGATTTGCGCTGGCAGATCACACAATCGGCCCTGCAAGCCCAGCCACTTCAACTCACGGTGAGTGATCGCGACGGACGTGGTACGCGTGTTTTGCGGCTGGCTCTGGATCGCATAGGTTCTACCGATGTCGATGCGGCATTCATCAAGGCCATCGGCCTGGGTGCAGCCTTCAGCGAGCCCGTGCTGGGGGAGGTCAAGATCGGTGGGCCGGCGGCCTTGGCGGGGCTCAAAGCAGGGGATCGTGTGCAATCGCTTGACGGCGTGACGGTGCTGGACGCACAGCAGCTGCGCGATCGAATACGCCTGTCTGTTCAGGGCGACGCTGCGGTCGCGCAACGTTGGAAGGTGCAGCGTGCCGGATCAACGCTTGACATGACGGTCACGCCGCGCGCGGCGCAAGATGGCCAGCGCAAGGTGGGCCGCATTGATGCTTTTGTCGGCGCAGCGCCCGAGATGCTGACCGTGCAATACGGCCCTTGGGAAGGCCTCAGCAAAGGCGCGCAGCGCACCTGGGAGGTGTCGGCGCTGACGCTGCGCATGTTGGGCCGCATGATCATCGGCGAGGCGTCATTGAAGAACCTCAGCGGCCCACTCACGATTGCTGATTACGCAGGCCAATCGGTCAATCAAGGTCTTGTCTACTACCTAGGTTTTCTCGCCCTGGTCAGTGTGAGTTTGGGTGTGCTGAACCTGCTGCCCTTGCCCATGCTCGATGGTGGACACCTGATGTATTATCTTTTTGAGGGGCTGACTGGGAGGCCTGTCTCCGATCTCTGGCTGGCACGCTTGCAACGCGGCGGTGTCGCGATCCTTCTGGTGATGATGTCTGTCGCCCTCTTCAACGACGTGGCCCGTTTGCTGGGCCTGCACTGAACTCCCCTCTGATGTTCTCTTCTTCTTTGAATGGTTCGCTGCGCCCTGTCGCAGTGATCGTGGTGATGGCGGCGGCTTGCGTGTCGGGTGCACAGGCGGTCACGCCTTTTGTGCTCAAAGACATTCGCATTGAAGGCTTGCAGCGGACCGACCCCGGCACCGTGTTCGCGGCTTTGCCCTTTCGCATTGGCGATACCTACAACGACGAAAAAGGAGCAGCTGCCTTGCGCGCGTTGTTTGCAACGGGCTTGTTCAAAGATGTGCGCATCGAGATCGAAAATGCAGCCGCCGTGGTCATCGTTGACGAGCGCTCGGTGATTGCCAGCGTTACTTTTGTCGGCCTCAAAGAGTTCGACAAGGACCCGCTCACCAAGTCCTTGAAGGAAGCTGGCATTGGTGAAGGCCTGCCTTTTGACAAAGCCTTGGTCGACCGTGCCGAGCAAGAAGTCAAGCGCCAATATTTGTCGCGCAGCCTCTATGGCGCTGAGGTGGTGACCACCGTAACGCCGATCGAGCGCAACCGTGTCAACGTGACCTTCACCATGACCGAAGGCGAAGCCGCCAAGATCACAGACCTGCGCATCGTTGGCGCCAAAGCGTTCTCTGAATCCACGCTTCTCAACTTGTTTGATTTGACGCCTGGCGGATGGCTCACTTGGTACACCAAAAACGACCGCTACGCTCGCAGCAAGCTCAACGCTGACTTGGAAACGCTTCGTGCGTTTTATATGGATCGCGGGTTTTTGGAGTTCAACGTCGAGTCGACGCAGGTCACCATTTCGCCTGATAAACAAAGCATCTCCATCACGTTGTCGATCCGCGAAGGCCAGCCCTACACCGTCACGGCGGTACGGCTTGAAGGCGACTTTTTGGGCAAAGAGGCCGAGTTCAAGTCGCTTGTTCAAGTGCGCG
>JAYVRO010000406.1:0-4154 GCA_043776165.1 Rubrivivax sp.
CGGCGCAGATCGCTGATCGCGCGCTAGACGGCGGTTTGAACGACGCGCACGGCGCTGGTAGCGCCATGTTTTCAGAACTCATGGCGTCAGTGCGTGCCGGTATCTCGGCCGGGTGGTTGTGCGACCGCGACGGGGGCGGCATCCGTTATGGCCGCATATTCAAGGCCAGCCCTGAGTTGCACGGGTTTTCCGTTGATGTCGTTGACATGATCGACATCGCTGGCCCGCACCACAGTCATCCTCTGGGTGAAATTGATTTGGTGATGCCCTTCGAAAGTGATGCTCACTTCGACGGGCGCCCCGCAGGTTGGGTGGTGTACCCGCCCGGCAGTGCCCACCGCCCGACGGTCAGCCAGGGCCGCGCGCATGTGCTTTATTTGTTGCCAGAAGGGCAGATTCAGTTCACTCGCTAAATTCACGCGCTGTATTCACACGCAAAAACAGCGCCGGGGTGCAGCAGATGCCCCGCGCCAACTGAGACAAATCATGACCGACACCCTACAGGCCAAGGCCGCAGAGACCCTGAGCGAAGTCGCCCCGCCAGCCGCTCGCTTTAACTTCGCGCAGCACTTGCTAGCGCTCAATGTGCAGCGCAGCAACAAAGCAGCGTTCGTCGACGACGGCGGTGCCCTGAGCTATGGTGAATTGGCCGACCGCGTGCGCCGCATGGCCACGGGTCTGCGCAGTCTGGGTATCCGTCGCGAAGAGCGCGTGCTGCTATTGATGCAGGACTGCAACGACTGGCCTGTGAGCTTTCTCGGCGCCATGTATGCCGGTTTGGTGCCCGTGGCGGTGAACACGCTGCTGACGGCCGACGATTACGCCTACATGTTGGAGAACTCGCGTGCGCAGGCCGTGCTGGTATCGGGCGCGCTGCTGCCCGCACTGACGGCGGCCATGACGCGTTGTAATCATGAAGTCAGCAAGGTCATTGTTTCGCGCCCCGTGGCGCCGTTGCATCCGGCCGAGGTTGATCTTGAGCAATTCCTGCAGGCTCATGCGCCTGCGAGCAAGGCAGCGGCCACCAACGCCGATGACCCCGGGTTCTGGCTCTATTCATCAGGTTCCACGGGCCGACCCAAAGGCACCGTGCATTCGCACGCCAACCCCTACTGGACGGCAGAGCTGTACGGCAAGCGTGTGCTGCATCTGACCGAGGACGATGTCTGTTTTTCGGCCGCCAAACTGTTTTTTGCCTATGGATTGGGCAATGCTCTGAGCTTCCCGATGAGCGTTGGCGCCACCACACTGCTGATGCCCGAGCGGCCGACGCCCGAGGCCACATTCAAGCGCTGGTTGGGCGAGGTCGGCGGCCTCAAGCCCACCGTGTTCTTCGGAGCGCCCACCGGTTTTGCCGGTATGTTGGCCAATCCCGCACTGCCCGCACCTGATGCGGTGTTGTTGCGTCTGGTGTCCTCGGCCGGCGAAGCCTTGCCGGCCGAGCTGGGTGAACGTTTCAAACGCCACTTTGGTGTGGACATCATTGACGGTATCGGCTCGACCGAGATGCTGCACATCTTCTTGTCCAACCGTCCCGAGCGCGTGCGCTACGGTACTACCGGCTGGGCTGTTCCCGGATACGAGGTGGAGCTGCGTGGCGAGAACGGCGCAAGCGTGCCCGATGGCGAACCCGGTGACCTCTACATCCACGGCCCCAGTGCCGCGCTGATGTACTGGGCCAACCGCGGCAAAACGCGCGAAACTTTTCAGGGAGCGTGGACCAAGAGCGGCGACAAGTACGTGCGCAACGACGACGGCAGCTACACCTACAGCGGCCGCAGCGACGACATGCTCAAGGTCAGTGGCATCTACGTCAGCCCCTTCGAGGTCGAGGCCACGCTGGTGCAACACCCCGCCGTGCTGGAGGCTGCTGTGATTGGTAAAGAAGATGCCGAAGGCTTGGTCAAGACAAAGGCTTTTGTCGTACTGAAGGCTGGTGCCAGTGCCGACGAGGCCGAGCTCAAGGCCTTTGTTAAAGCCCGGCTGGCCCCGTACAAGTACCCCCGTTTCATCGAATTTGTTGCCGACCTTCCAAAAACCGCCACCGGCAAGATCCAACGTTTCAAGCTACGCGAATTGGAATCGGGCCGCGGTTGAAGCCCGTCTCAGGCGTCGAACGGCAATAAAGGGCAGATCATGGACATTGCAACTTCTCTCATCCAATGCCTGAACTCGTTGCAGTACGGGTTGCTGCTGTTCCTGGTGGCATCGGGGTTGACTTTGATCTTCGGGATCATGGGCGTCATCAACTTGGCGCATGGCAGTTTTTACATGATTGGCGCCTACATGGCGTTTGCCTTGTCGCCCATCGTGGCAGCCACTTTTGGCGGCGGTTTTTTTGCGGTGCTGGCTGTGGGCGTGGTGCTGGCCGTGCTGCTTGGCTACGTGCTGGAGTGGGCTTTTTACAGCTACTTGTATGAGCGTGAACACCTGCAGCAGGTGCTCATGACTTACGGCCTGATCCTCGTCTTTGAAGAACTGCGCAGCCTGCTTTTGGGCGACGACGTGCACGGTGTGAAGCCGCCCGACATCTTGGCCGGTACCCTGCCGCTGGGCGACATGATGACCTACCCGGTGTATCGCTTGTTCATCTCTGCCGTGTGCATTGCGCTGGCGCTGGGCATGTTCTTCGTCTTCACCCGCACGCGGCTGGGCATGATGATTCGCGCTGGCAGCACCAACCGCGAAATGGTGCAAAGCCTCGGCATCGACATCAAGTTTCTCTATCGCGTGGTGTTCGCCGCGGGCGTGGCCATCGCGGCGCTGGCCGGCATGGTGGCCGCGCCAGTGAGCAGCGTCTACCCAGGCATGGGCAGCTCCGTGCTGATCATCTGTTTTGTGGTGGTGGTGATCGGTGGCATTGGCTCCATTCGGGGCGCCCTGGTGGCGGCCTTGCTCATCGGCTTTGTCGATACCTTCGGCAAGGTGCTGATGCCCCAAGCGGCCGGCGTGCTGGTCTATGTGCTGATGGCCTTGATCCTGCTCTGGAAGCCGGACGGCCTGTTCAAGGCGGGGTAAATGGACCACCCCCGAAATGGCCTTCGGCCCTTTCCCCCTCAAGGGGGCGCCGGCAGCGGCCCGGCAGAGCCGGTTCCGCGTCGTCCGCTTGATCTCATCGGAGCCTTCGAATGAACGGTAGACGTTGGTTTGTTTTTCTTTGTTTTGCCCTGCTCACGCTGTACCCCTTGGTGGCAGGCAAGTTTGGCATCGACTTGGTGACCAAGATCATGATCTTTTCGATCTTTGCGCTGAGCCTGGAGCTGCTGGTCGGTGGTGCCGGGCTGGTGTGTTTTGGGCACGCGGCGTTTTTTGGCATTGGCGCCTACGCAGCCGTTTTGCTGTCGCCCAAAGATGGCCAAGCCTCGCTGCTGTGGCTGCTGCCTGCGGCCACAGCAGCAGCGGCGCTGTACGCCTTGGCCGTGGGCGCGCTGTCGCTGCGCACCAAGGGCGTGTACTTCATCATGGTGACGCTGGCCTTTGCCCAAATGGCCTACTACGTGGTGCACGACACCCCGCTCGGCGGTGGCTCCGACGGCATCTACTTGACGGCCAAACCGGTGCTGGGCACTTTGGTGGATTTGGACCAACCGCTGGTGCTTTACATCTTCACCTTAGGCGCGCTGGTGACCGTGTTCGCCTTCATGGCTGTGCTCTTGCGCTCGCGCTTTGGCCGCGCGCTAGCGGGCATTCGGGTCAACGAGCAACGCATGCGCGCCACCGGTTTTGCCACCTACCCGTATAAGCTGGCGGCCTTCACGCTCTCGGGTGGCATCGCTGGGTTGGCCGGCTTTTTGTTTGCGGTGAAAGACGGCTTCGTCAACCCCGAGCTGATGAGCTGGCACTTCAGCGGCGCAGTGTTGATCATGATCATTCTGGGTGGCATCGGGCACCTGCGCGGCGCGCTGATCGGCGCCTTCGCCTTTGCGCTGCTGCAAGAGTTTTTCCAGTCCGAAGCCATCTTTGGTGCCTTCGCCAAACATTGGCACCTGGGCCTGGGGCTGACCATCATTGCCAGCGTGGCGCTGTTGCCGCGCGGTTTGGTGGGGCTGCCGGGGCAATGGAAGGAACGACTGGTGGGGCGCTCGTCTCGGCGCGCTGAAACTCCCGAGGTGCAAGCATGAACGCTGACATCTTGCTGCGCGGGCGTGACATCA
>JAYVRO010000407.1:0-14995 GCA_043776165.1 Rubrivivax sp.
GAGGCCAGCGCATGAAAACGGCCCGTGTAGCTTTTGGCGGTGCTGTGCATTGGGCAACGCCTCATGCCCGAGGTTTGCAACTCGCAGACGGTCGTGTGCTGAGTGAAGACGCCGTGGTGTGGTTGCCGCCGTTTGAAGTGGGAACGGTCATTGCGCTGGGCCTGAACTACGCCGACCATGTCAAAGAGTTGTCCAAAGAACTCAGCAGCACGCAGGCCGATGAGCCTTTGGTGTTCTTGAAAACGCCCGGTGCCTGCATTGGCCACCGTGCTTTCACGCGCCGCCCGCCAGACGCCAAGTTCATGCACTACGAATGTGAGTTGGCGGTGGTGATGGGTCGCACGGCGCGTCACGTCAAACATGCAGATGCCTTGCAGCACGTGGCGGGTTACACCGTGGCCAACGACTACGCCGTGCGCGACTACCTCGAGAACTGGTATCGCCCCAACTTGCGCGTCAAGAACCGCGACACCGGCACCGTCATCGGCCCTTGGCTGGTGGACGCTGCCGACGTGGCCGACCCCCAAGCCCTGGCGCTGCGAACACTCGTCAACGGCCACATCACGCAGCAAGGCCACACGGCCAACATGATCCACAGCGTGGCCGCGCTGATCGAATATTTGAGCAGTTTCATGACATTGCAAGCCGGTGACGTGATCCTCACCGGCACCCCCGACGGCGTGGTGAACGTGAACGTGGGTGACGAGGTGGTGACCGAGATTGACAGTGTCGGTCGCCTCATCAACACCATCGTGGGTGACGAGTAAGCGACGAGCAAGTGACGAGCAAGTGACATCTGAATGACTGATTTTTTTGGAAGCCCCTTGAATGCGCATTGACCATTTGATCAACGGCAAAAGCGTCGCTGGGAGCGACTATTTTGAAACGTTAAATCCTGCGACCCAGGACGTGCTGGCCGAAGTGGCCGCTGGTGGTGGGCCCGAGGTCAACGCCGCCGTGGCTGCCGCCAAAGCGGCCTTCCCTCGGTGGGCCGCCACGCCTGCGCCGCAGCGTGCCAAGTTGATGCGTGCCTTGGGCGAACTCATCGCTAAACATGTGCCCGAGATCGCCGCAACAGAGACCAACGACACCGGCCAGGTGATCAGCCAAACCGGCAAACAACTGGTGCCGCGCGCGGCGGACAACTTCACGTACTTTGCCGAGATGTGCACGCGGGTGGATGGTCACACCTACCCCACCGACACGCACTTGAACTACACGCTCTTCCACCCCGTGGGCGTGTGCGCGCTCATCAGCCCGTGGAACGTGCCCTTCATGACCAGCACCTGGAAAGTCGCGCCAGCGCTGGCTTTTGGCAACACGGCCGTGTTGAAGATGAGCGAGTTGTCACCGTTGAGCGCCGCGCGTTTGGGTGAACTGGCCATGCAAGCGGGCATCCCCGCAGGGGTGCTCAACATCGTGCACGGCACGGGCCGTGAAGCGGGTGAGCCGCTGTGCCGCCACCCGGATGTGCGGGCCATTTCCTTCACTGGCAGCACGGCCACCGGCAACCGGATCGTGCAGGCGGCGGGGCTGAAGAAATTCAGCATGGAGCTGGGTGGCAAGAGCCCGTTTGTGGTGTTTGACGATGCCGACCTGCCGCGGGCTTTGGACGCTGCCGTTTTCATGATTTTTTCCAACAACGGCGAGCGTTGCACGGCGGGCAGCCGCATCCTTGTTCAGCGCAGCATCTACGCCAGTTTTGTTGACAAGTTTGTTGAGCGCGCCAAACGCATCAGCGTGGGTGATCCACTGCTGGACACCACCCTCGTCGGCCCCATGATCAGCCCCGCCCATTTGGCCAAAGTGCGCAGCTACATCGAGCTCGGGCCTCAAGAGGGTGCCACCTTGTTGTGCGGTGGCTTGTTAACACCCGAGGTGAGTGATCGAGTCAAGCGTGGCAACTTCTGTGCACCCACCGTGTTTGCTGATGTCGACAACCGCATGCGCATCGCGCAAGAAGAAATCTTCGGCCCGGTGGCTTGTTTGATCCCCTTTGACGACGAAGCCCAGGCCATCGCCCTGGCCAATGACGTGGCCTACGGTTTGTCAAGCTACGTGTGGACCGAGAACATAGGCCGCGCCACGCGCGTCGCCGCCGCGATTGAAGCCGGCATGTGTTTTGTCAACAGCCAAAACGTGCGCGACCTGCGCCAACCTTTTGGCGGCACCAAGGCCAGCGGCACCGGGCGTGAAGGCGGCACCTGGAGCCATGAGGTCTTCCTGGAAGCCAAGAACGTGTGTGTGTCCTTGGGCTCGCACCACATTCCCCACTGGGGTGTATGAAGCAAGGGCGCAAAGGATCTTCCATGAGCCTTTACGGCATGCAGAAATTTCTCTTTCATCTGAACCGCGAGTCGCGTGTGCAGCAGTCCTTTGCCGATGACCGCGCGACGCTGTTAGGGGAATACAGCTTGACTGCCGAAGAGCGCCAAGCCATCGAAAGACACGACATCGGCCTGCTCTATGTCCTGGGCGCCAACGGCCAGTTGTTGATGCACTTTGCGGCCTACCTGCGCATGCCCTGGCCCGACTATTTGCAGGCCATGCGCGACGGCGTTGCGCAGCATGGGCCGGTGCGCGCGGGGGTCTACGCGATGACCACGGCAATGCACGAGAAGGTGGCTGGACTATGAGTTTGGTTTTTGCCGGCGTTTGCAGCCATGCCCCGGGTATCACGGGCCGCGCACACTTGGCCGATGCGCAACTCAAAGACGACTTTCATCGCGCGTTCTATGCCCTGGGTGATGAGCTGCGGGCCAGCCAACCTGATGCGTTAATTTTGGTCGGCGCCGAGCACTTTGCCAACTTCTTCATGAACAACATGCCGGCCTACGCCATGGGCATGGCCGATGCGTATGAAGGCCCGATTGAAGACCCGGCTTGGTTGGGCATAGAGCGCCAAACGATCCCCGGCAACGCGCTGCTCAGCAAACGGCTCATCGCAGAAGTGATGGCCAGCACCGATGTCGCCTATGCCGAAGAGTGGAAATTCGACCACGGCCTGATGGTGCCTTTGCACTTCCTCACGCCCAAGTACGACCTGCCCATCGTGCCCGTGAACATCAACTGTCAAGGCCCGCCGCTCACACCGCTGCACCGCGCCTGGGCTTTTGGTGAAGCGCTGCGCCGCGCTGCCGACAGTCTGACCGAGCGAGTGGCCATCGTCGCCACAGGCGGCATCTCGCACTGGCCAGCCACACCCGATTCAGGCAAAGTCAATGCCGCTTGGGACGAGAGCTTCATGCAGCACTGGTGTGCCAATGACCGCGCAGCGCTGCTCAGCTACACCGACCTTGACACCTACCGTGACGCCGGGCAAGGCGGCTTCGAGATCCGCACCTTCATCAGCCTGGCGGCTGCGGCGCGTGGCGCCGGCCACATCCGCCACATGCAGGCCATCCCCATCTTTGCCGTCACCTGCACGCTGGCGGTGATGGACGTGGTGTGAGGGTGCCGACTGTCGGTTAACCAGCCACATGACGGAAAATACACGCACCATGCCCCACCTTGTCATCCTCTACACCGCCAAGATTGACCAACTCACCGACATGCCGGCGCTGTGCCGCAGTCTGTGCAACACCCTGTTGGCGCTGCGCGACGACGCCGGGGCGCAAGTCTTCCCCACCGGCGGTACGCGTGTGCTGGCCTACCCGGCGGCGCACAGCGCGGTGGCCGACGGGGCCGGTGATTACCACTTCATGTACCTCAATGTGCGCATGGCCAAAGGTCGCAGCGCCAGCGTGCACAAGCGCTGTGGTGACACCTTGGTGGCGGCCGCGCGCGCGCACTTGGCGCCTGTGTTCGAGAGCCAGTACATCGGCGTCACCGTACAGGTGGACGAAGGCCATGAGGTCTTTGACGGCAAACAAAGCACCCTCCATCCGCTCTTCAACCCGCTCTTCAATCCGCCTTCATCACCCACCTCTAGTCAGGGCACACCATGACCACGCCGTACGCCCGCCCAGCACGTTTTGGCCCCAACGAATGGGAAGCCCGTGTGCAGCTCGCCGCTGCCTATCGTGTGTTCCACATGCTGGGCTGGGCCGAGCTGATTTACAACCACATCTCACTGCGTGTGCCCGGTGAAGACGGGCACTTTCTCATCAACCCTTTTGGCCTGCACTACGCCGAGGTCTGTGCTTCCAATTTGGTGAAGGTAGACGGTGCGGGCAAGATCATCGGCGGCTCGGACTGGCCCATCAACCCGGCAGGGTTCACCTTCCACAGCGCGATTCATCAAGCACTTCCCGACGCGCATTGCGTGATGCACATCCACACCACGCCCACCATGGCGGTGTGCTGCCTGGAGGACGGCTTGTCCTTCAGCAATTTTTATGCCGCGCAGTTGTATGGGCAGGTGGCGTATCACGACTTTGAAGGCATCACCGTGCACGCCGAGGAAGGCGCCCGCATCTTGGCCAGCGCACAAGGCAAGCCCGTGCTGCTGCTGCGCAATCACGGCCCGGTGACCATGGGCACCACAGTGGCGGCGGCTTTCAACTGGACCTGGGTGGTGCAGCGCGCTTGCGAAGTGCAATTGGCCGCCATGGCCATGGGCAAGGTGCGCGCCATTCCCGTGGCGGTGATGGAGGGCTGCGTGCGCGATTCTTTGCAGTTCAACCCGAATTTGGCGCGGGGCCAAGATGGATTTGAGGCCTTGCAGCGGCTGGTGGACAGGGTGGACCCGGGTTACCGCAGTTAACTATTGAGATGGGCGTTTTTTTGATGGGACGGAACATCGCCTTCAACGCGCCTTGGTGGCTGCACTGGCCGCGCTCGGCGGCGATATGACGTCAACCTTGCCGCCAACGCAGCGTGCCTCAGGTCCGCCAACGCAGACACCTTGAAGGGCTGATGCGGCACCTGCCGCCTCTATCCCCGCCGCACTCGCGGCCCATTCGGTCCGCACCTGTCGCCCCAACTCGGCGCCACCGGGCTCGCGCAACAGGCTCCACATCAGCGTGCCGGTCGTGGCCACGGCCAGGAGCGCAATGAGCCCTTTGCGCCGCCGCGTGATGGGGCGAAATTCCTCAGGTTCGGGCGGGCGGCGTTTTTGGGCGGTCATGTTTCGAGTCGCAATGGGCTGGCGCGTGGCGGGTAAGAAATCGACCGCATGGCGCGACAGTGATGTTCGCCAGACAAGCCATACGGGGAGATGATCGACCATGAACCATACAAGCCGCAGCCAACTCACCTACCGCCACCGCTTGCCGGTGCGCATCATGCATTGGATCAATGTCGTATCGCTCACCGTGTTGCTGATGAGCGGACTGATGATCTTTAACGCTCACCCGTCTTTGGACTGGGGCAAGTCGTCGTACACCGGGCGGCCTTCGGTGTTTGAAATTGGCGCCCGCCAAACCGCCGGCGGGCAGCTCATGGGCGTTACCCGGGTGGGTGACATCGAGTTCGACACCACCGGGGTGCTGGGTGTGTCTACCCGCGCCGATGGCAGCGTGGCCAACGTCGCCTTCCCGTCCTGGCTCACCGTGCCGGGCAGCTATTCGTTGGCCTCCGGGCGTTTGTGGCACTTCTTCTTTGCCTGGCTCCTGGTCATCAACGGTGTGTTTTATGTGACCTATGCGATCAAGAGCCGGCATTTAACAAATGACCTGACACCCACGCGGCCCGAGCTGCGCAACATCGGCCAGTCCATCAAAGACCACCTGCGCTTTAAGCACCCCCAAGGTGACGACGCCCGTCGCTACAACGTGCTGCAAAAATTGGCCTATTTGGTGGTGATCTTTGTGCTGTTGCCGCTCATCATCTTGGGCGGCTGGGCCATGTCGCCTTGGCTCAATTCCTTCTTCCCGGGGTGGGTGGATTTGCTCGGTGGACGCCAGTCGGCGCGCACCATTCACTTCATCGTGGCGTGGCTCTTGGTCGGCTTCGTTCTGATCCATGTGTTTGAAGTCATCGTCAGCGGTGCCTGGAACCACATGCGCTCCATGGTCACCGGCTGGTTTCGTGTGACCTACCCGGCTGCAACCCTGCCCACATCCGGTCCAACGCCGAGCCCCGTTGCAACCGTTGAAGGAGACAAAAACCATGGCTAAGCCGAATCAACTCAGAGTGTCACCTCAAGCGTTAGACAAGCGGCGTTTTTTGCGCCGCACGGTGGGCGGCGCCAGCGCACTTGTGCTGGGCGGGTGCGACAAATTGAATGACAGCCAGTGGTTCCCCAAAGTGTTGGCCAGTGGTGAGGTCTTGAGCCAGACGGTGCACAAGGCCTTGGGGGGTCGCGGCTCGCTGGCACAGGAATTTACCGAGGCCGACTTGTCGCCGAGCTTTCGTGGCAACGGCAATACCGACCCCGCATCAGCCACCTACAAGGCCATGGCGACCCAAGGTTTTGCCGATTGGAAGCTGATGGTGGACGGCCTTGTCGACAAACCCATGGCGCTGGGCCTGGCCGAGCTGCGCGCCATGCCCAGCCGAACGCAAATCACACGTCACGACTGCGTGGAAGGCTGGAGCGCCATCGGCAAGTGGACCGGCGTGCAACTTGGCCGCGTGCTGGCCCTGGCGCAGCCCACAGCCAAGGCGCGTTTTGTCGTGTTTCATTGCGCCGACACTTTTGGTTCAGCGCCGTACTACGAGAGCATCGACCTCGAAGACACCGCGCACCCTCAAACCATCCTGGCCTATGGCCTGAACGGCAAAGACTTGCCCATCGCCAACGGCGCGCCGTTGCGTTTGCGCGTAGAGCGCCAGCTGGGCTACAAGCATGCCAAGTACGTGATGCGCATCGAGTTGGTCGAAAGCTTTGCGCAGATGCACGGCGGGCGGGGTGGTTATTGGGAAGACCAGGGCTACCAGTGGTACGCGGGGATCTAGAGCCTAGTGGCGGCGCCTGCGGCAACGCAGGCTCAAGGTTTGACAAACTTGACCACGAACTCGTCCTTGGGCATCGGCGGGTTGGGGGTGTTTTTGTCGCGCGGGTCGGCCGGGTTGCGCAGGAACTGAGCTTCGGCGGCGAGCTTAAAACCGGCGCGTTCCACTTCAGCGCGTAGAAAGGCTTCGTCGATGCGGTGCAATGTGCCTGCCTCTGAGATGCCCGTGCCAGGCCGGCCAGCATGGTCGCCAATCACGTACACGCCGCCGCTCTTCAAGCCCTTGAAGATGGCGCGGTTCATGGCGTCGCGATCGACGCCCATGTGACCCAGGTCGTGGTAGTTGAACATCAGCGTCACGATGTCCAGGCCTGCATTGGCAACGGCGTCAGGCACGGGGTTGTCAAAGCGCTGAACGACGGTGATGACCCTGGCCGCTGCGACATTGGCAGCGCGCAGTTTGGCGTCACGCTCGGTCACCATGATGGGTGAGGTGCGCGGTGCGGCAGCAGGGGCTGGTACGGCGCCTATCGCTGGTGGGGTCACGGCAGGCGGCGCTGGCGCCAAGTTCGGATGACTCTGACCTTCAGGCGCAGCCGGTGGTGTTGCTGGGCGGCTCGCATCACGCGCTTGGCTTTGGCTGTACACCGTGCCTGTGGGGCCGATGGTGCGGGCCAGCAACTCGGTGGTGTAACCGCCACCCGCCACTACGTCCAAAGCCACCATGCCGGGGCGCAGGCCCATGAAAGGCAGCAAGTGCTCGGGCTTGCGGCGAATGTCGTTGGTGCGGTCAGCGGCGCTTCGCTCCGGGCTGGCCAGGATGTCGTTGATGCGCTGCTGCGAGACCTCGGCCGGGTGGGTGGCACAGGCGGTAAAAACCACCGCCAAAGCGGCAGCAAACACGGTACGCGCGGTGATACTCATGGCCATCCTATTCATGCTGACGTCAAACGTTATTTGATGATGTCGGCCGGCGCCAAACGCTGGCCAACCAGGGCTGCTGTTCGCGCGGCAATCCTTCCGGGCGATAGTAATGTTCCAGTTCATCAAAGCCAGCAGCGCGCATGAAGCCGCGCCACGCCGCCAGGTCGTGATAGGCCCCGTATCGCCCGCTGTTCCAGCCTTCCTGCCCCGCGCCACGCGGGTTCGAAGCGAACAGCACTCCGCCGGGTTTTAGCGTGGCGTGCAGCTCGCGCAGCACACGCACCAACTCGGCGGTGGGCACATGAAACAGCACGGCGTTGGCAAATACACCGTCAAAGCGTTGGCGCGGCAAATCCAGGGCCAGCAAGTTTTGTTGCCACACTTCGCAACCGCTGTTCAGGCGTGCCATCTCGGCAAATGCCTGCGCACCGTCCAAACCGATGGCGGCGTGGCCCAAGTCGCTGAAAGTTTTCAGGTCACGTCCCGGGCCACAACCCACATCCAGTAAGGTGAAAGGTGCAGCGCCCTGAATATGGCGCAACAGTGCTGCAATGTTCTGGCTCACGTCATGGCCACGCGTGCCTTCCCAAAAGGCAGCGGCGCGCGCGCTGTAGTGGGCCAGCGTGGCGGCGGTGATGTGTGCGAGGTCTGATGGGGGTATCGCTTCGGGTGGAGCTTCGGGTGGAGCAGCAGGTGTCATGCCGACAAGGCTACCTTGTTTGCGACAAAAAACGTTACGCAGCGATACGGCGCTGAAAGGACGCGCGGCGTCGCGCCCGGCACGATGCAGTCTCTCTCAACCACTGGGTCACGCACCCGATAAGGAACACCATGAAAAGCTGGATCAAACGCACCCTCGTTGGCATCTTCGGCGCCACCGTCATCCTGGGTGGCATGGCCGCCTGTTCGCATCGCATGCATGGCCACGGCTGGCAAGCCATGAGCGACGAAGACGCCGCAAAGATGAAGACCAAACTGGTGGACAAGGTGGGCAACAAGCTGGACCTGGACGCAACGCAAAAAGCCAAGCTCGGCACCCTGGCCGACAAGTTGCGCGAGCAGCGCAACGCGCTGGTGGGCAGCACCATCGACCCACGCGCCGAGATGGCCGCCCTGGTGGCGGGCCCAAGTTTCGACCGCACCAAAGCCAAGGCCCTGATTGACGCCAAGACCGGCGCCATCAGTACCAAGAGCCCGGAGGTCATCGCCGCATTAGCCGACTTCTTCGACAGCCTCAAGCCCGAGCAGCAAAACAAGGTGCGTGAGTTCATGGCCAAGCGCGGCCACCGCGGCTGGCGCGGTTAAAACCGCAGCTGGTCGGGGCCGACGCGCCGTGGACTGATCCAGCGTTGCCCTACAGTGCCCGACCATGCCGCGCATCTTGCTGATCGACGACGACAAAGAACTGGGCCCGCCCTTGGCTGCTTACTTCAAACGTTACGAGTTTGAATTGCAGCAAGCGACAAAACCCAGCGAGGGTTTGAAGCGTCTGCGCGCCGGTGGTTTTGACGCTGCCATCCTGGACATCATGCTGCCTGAGATGGACGGCCTGCAACTGTGCCGCCTCATCCGCGCCGAGAGCAACCTCCCGCTCATCATGCTCACCGCACGCGGCGATGTGATGGACCGCGTGGTGGGCTTGGAGTTGGGCGCCGACGACTACTTGCCCAAACCCTTTGAGCCGCGTGAACTGGTGGTGCGCCTGCAAACCATCCTGCGCCGCACGGGACCCACTGCTCAGCATCTGCGCCGGTTGCGGTTTGATGGTTTGACCATCGACCTCGACCGGCGCAGCGTGCAGCGCGGCGAGTCCAACATCGAACTCACCAGCACCGAGTTCGAGTTGCTCAGCTATTTGGCCAGCGCACCGCACAAAGTCTTCAGCCGCGACGACATCCTGGAAAAGCTGCGCGGCCATTCCGCCGAAGACATCCACTCGCGCGCAGTTGACATCCTGGTCAGCCGCTTACGTCGAAAGTTAGAACCACTGGATTGCATCCACACGCTGCGCAACGCGGGCTACACCTTTGCGGGGGTGCGGGTGTGACGCCGGAGCGTTGGCACGTTCACCGTTACAAGCGCCTGCGCCACACCATCCGGTGGCGGTTGGTGGTGCTCTTCTTGCTCTTGGCGTTGGCCACCACGGCCGTCTTCTTGATGGGCATGCAGCGCTGGCTACAAACCGGCTGGCAGTCTTACGCCAAGCCGATGGTCGCCGACTATGTCGACAAGCTGGCGGCAGAGATTGGCAATCCGCCTCAGATCGAACACGCAAAAGCCGTGGTGGCGCGGCTGCCGTTGTCGGTCCGCATCGAAGGGCCGATGGTGCAGTACGACTCGCGGACATCTCTCAAAAGTTAGCCAGCGAACGCCACCGCCCAGGTGGTAGCTGGCGAGAAGCCACCCACGATACCGACTACGGCGCCCAGGGCTGGGGCCTTGTGCGCCACACCGCCGACGGCCATCGCATCACCTTTGGTCTGGCTGGGCCGCTGCCAAGCGATGCACCTCGTTATGTGGGCTGGTTGACCTTGGCGGCGTTGCTCTTGCTCACCGCGCTGAGCTATGTTTATGTGCGACGAATGCTGCGCCCCCTGGAAGCCATCGGCGCGGGAGTGGCGCGCTTTGGTGCCGGCGATTTCACTCAAAACATCGTCGCGCGACGGCAAGACGAACTGGGTGACCTGGCCGGTCACATCAACACCATGGCGGGCAGCCTGCGCGGCATGCTCGACGCCAAGCGCGCCTTGTTGCTGGCCATCAGCCACGAACTGCGCAGCCCGCTGACCCGCGCACGGCTGAACGCTGAACTCGTGCCCGAAGGGCCACACCGCAGTGCCTTGTTGCGCGACCTGGGCGCCATGCGCGACCTCATCACCGACTTGCTCGAAAGCGAGCGCCTGGCCAGTGGCCACGCCGCGCTGCACACCGAAGCCGTGGATGTGCATGCGCTGGTACGTGAGGTGATGGAGACGCACTTCACGGCAAATGTTGTGAGGCGGCACATCAGTGCTGGCATTGGCACGATTCAAGTTGACGCAGCGCGACTGCGCTTGCTGCTGCGCAACCTGCTGGACAACGCGCTGAGGCACGGCGCGGACACGGCCTTGGCCCCAGAATTAACGCTCGAGATAACGCAGGCGGCCAACAGCCAACACGAACTGAGAGTCACCGTGCGAGACCACGGCGCTGGCGTTAGCGAGGTGCAGTTGACGCATTTGGCCGAGCCTTTTTATCGCGCAGACAGTGCAAGGCAGCGCGCAACAGGCGGCGTGGGTTTGGGTTTGACGCTGTGCAAGTTGGTGGCGCAGGCGCATGGCGGCGGGCTGAGCCGGGGTTGGAGGTGGTCGCGCAGTGGCCGCTCGTGACGTGACGTGAAGGCGCTTTGACCAGCGGGGGTGGACGACATCCCAGGCGCGCCGCCGCTGACCTCGGAGAGAGTCAGCTCACAAGCAGTTAGCCCCCCACCAGTCAGCTCACAAGCCCAGGGTTCGAGGTAACCACAAGGACAGCTCAGGCAGGTACGTCACCATCATCAGCACGATGAACAAGACGACAAAAAACGGTCGCATGGCGCGCGTGATCACGCCCATGGGCAGTTTGGAAACAGCACTGCCCACAAACAGCACCGTGCCCACCGGCGGTGTGATGAGCCCGATGCCCAGGTTGACCATCATGATCATGCCGAAATGCACCGGGTCGACGCCCAGGAGCTTGACCACAGGCAGCAAGATCGGCGTCGTGATGAGAATCAATGGGCTCATGTCCATCAAGCAGCCCAGCACCAAGAGCATGACGTTGATGAGTGCCAGGATGACATATTTGTTGTCGCTGAAGCTCGTGAAGAAGGCGGTCACCTTCAACGGAATTTGCATCAGCGTCATGATGTAGCCGAATGCCGCTGCAAAGCCGATGAGGATCATCACGATGGTGACTGTCTTCACCGTGCGGTGCATCAGCTTGGGCAGTTCGCTCCAGCGGTAGTCGCGGTAGATGAACATGGTCACGAAGAAGGCCCACACGACAGCGATCGACGCACTTTCGTTCGCCGTGAACACACCCGACAAGATGCCGCCCAGGATGATGACCATGGTCATCAAACCCCACAGTGCCTCACCCGCCATCTTGCAAGCGGCTTTGAAGGGGATGGGGTCGCCTTTGGGGTAGTTCTCGCGCTTGGCGATGACCAAACACAAAATGGCCAGGGTCAGCCCGGTTAACAAACCAGGTAAGACACCCGCCATGAAGAGGCTGGCCACCGACACCGTGCCGCCGGCCGCCAGCGAGTAGATGACCATGTTGTGGCTGGGCGGGATGAGGATGGCTTGCATCGAGCCGCTGACGGTGACGGCCGTGGCAAAGGGCCGTGGGTAGCCCTTCTTTTCCATCTCGGGGATGAGCACCGAGCCAATGCTGGCCGTGTCGGCCACGCTGGAGCCCGAGATGCCGCCAAAAAAAGTCGACGCCAATATGTTGACGATGGACAAACCACCACGAATGAAACCCACCAGCACACTGGCAAATGCCACCAGACGGCGCGACATGCCGCCCTCGGCCATGATGGCCCCCGCCAACACAAAAAACGGGATGGCGAGTAAGCTGAATTTGTTAACACCTGCGGCGATCTGGATCATCACGGCGTCCAGCGGAATGTCGATCCACAGCGCGCCCACCAAGGCCGACAAGCCCAGCGAGTAGGCGATGGGCACGCCAATGGCCATGAGCAAGAAGAAGCTGCCGAGCAGCACAAAAGCGTCCATGTCAGTGGGCCTCTTCGAGCTGTTCTTCAAATCGCATCAGTGCGCGTTGGCCTTGGGCGCCAAAGAGGCGTTTTTCAACCACAAACAGCAGCGTGATGAAGCTGCCCAGCGGCAGCGACAAGTACGTTGCTCCCACCGGCAACCAGTCGAGTTCGCTGATCGTCTGGCCCCAGGTCTGGATGCTCAATTGCGTGCCGTACCAAGCGACAAAAGCGCAGAGCGCCGCCATCAACACATCCACCAACAAGTCACACAAAGCACGCAAAAATGCGGACAGCCGCGCGGTAACGATGTCCACCGCAATGTGCGCACCTGCGCGGTAAGCGCAGGCCGCACCGATGAAGGTAAAGACCATCATCAATAAGATGGCGATCGGCTCAGGCCACTGCGAGCCCGTGCCCAACACGTAGCGCGTGAACACACCCCAGGGGATGATGAGCGACATGAGCACGATGGCCACGCCAGCGGTCCAGATGCAGGCGATGTAGACCCGGTCAAGCGCGCCAGAGAAGGGATGAACCGGCGGATGGGCCATGGTGCAGAGGCCTTTGATTACTGCACCGCCTCAATGCGCTTGATCAAGTCGGCATAAGCTGCACCGTATTTGCTGCGCACGGATGCCGTGGCGTCATAAAAAGGCTTGTTGTCGATCTCGATGAATTCCACCCCAGCGGCCTTCAGCTTGCCGGTGTACTCGGCCACGCTTTTGTCCCACAAGCTGCGTTGCTCCATCTGCGCTTCACGCGCTGTTTTCTTCACCAAGGCCTGGTCGTCTTTGCTGAGCTTGTCCCAGCTAACTTTTGACATGACGAATATTTCAGGAATGATGAGGTGGCGGGTCTGCGTGTAGTACTTGGCACCGGCCTGAAAGTGATTGGCTGTGAAGAGACTTGGCGGGTTGTTTTCTGCGCCATCGACGACGCCTGTTTGAATGGCGGTGAAGACCTCACCGTAACCCATGCTGATGCCGTTGCCGCCCATGGCGTTCATGGTGTCCACAAACAAGGGGTTGCCCATCATGCGGATCTTCTGGCCCTTCAAGTCTTCAGGCTTGCGCACGGGCTTCTTGGTGTACAGGCTGCGTGTGCCGCCGTCCATCCAACCCAGTGCCACCAGTCGCGCGGGCGAGGCGCTGATCTTGTCGAGCAACTCTTGGCCAATCGGCCCGTCAATGACTGCGCGCATGTGCGCCTCGTTGCGGAAAACAAAGGGCATGTTGAAGACGTTGACCTCGGGCACCACCGGGCCCACGGGGCCGAGTGAGGTGCGCAAGAACTGGATGGCACCGACTTGCGTCTGCTCGATCATTTCCTTCTCGCCGCCCAGCACACTGCCAGGGAACAGGGTGAAACTGATGCGACCGTTGGTGGCCGCGCTGAGCTTCTTGCCCATGTTTTCAACCGCTACCACTGTGGGGTAGCCAGCGGGGTGAACGTCGGCGGCTTTCATGACTTGAGCCTGAATTGCACAGGCGGCCACCAGCGCCAGGCTGGCGCTGGTAGCGCGAAGTGCCGTGATGAAGCGGGGGCGGATCTGCATGGTGTTGTCTCCTGCCAAGTTTGTGTTGGCGCAATGGGGTGAGGGGAGTCTTGACCGGTAAACGCAAGCGTTCAGAGCGGGCCCTTGACGACAAAGGCACCGCCTTGAAAGCGCACCTCGGGCCGGTCAGGGTCCACGCGCTGTTGGCGTGCTTCGATGGCCGCGCGATAGCGCTCCGCGCTGTCTTGCGGCACATAACCAAGGTGTTTGGCTGATGCGTTGTCCCACCACGTGAGCGGGTTGTTGCTCATGCCGTAAATGATGCTGTGGCCCACCACGGGCGCGGTCAGGCTGGCCACCACCAAGCGCTCCAGATCGTCGTAGCTGAGCCAACTGGCCAGCATGCGGCGGTCAACTGGTTCGGGGAAAGACGAGCCGATGCGCAGGCACACGGTCTCGATACCGAAGCGGTCGAAATAAAAGCGCGAGAGGTCTTCGCCAAAGGCCTTGCTGATGCCGTAGTGGCCATCGGGCCGCGCGGGCATGCACGGCGTGATGGTTTCACCTTGTGAGTAAAAGCCCGTGACGTGGTTGGAGCTGGCGAACACCACCCGCTTGACGCCGTTGGATCGCGCGGCCTCATACAGGTTGTAAACGCCCACGATGTTGGCCTGCAAGATCTGCGCAAATGGCTGCTCGGTGCTGGTGCCACCGAGGTGCACCACGGCGTCGACGCCGGCCAAGAGTGCGGTCATGGCCGTGGCGTCTTCCAGGTGTGCGGGGACCACTTCCTCGCCCGACGAGGCGGGTGCCATGGTGGCCACATCACTCAGGCGCAGCAGCTCGCAATAGGCCTTCAAGCGAGGCCGCAGCACGCGGCCCAGGCCCCCTGCGGCGCCTGTTAGCAAGAGGCATGGGAAGTGAATGGCACTGTGTTTTGACATGGCAAGTCAAGGCGATCAGAGCAGAGAAGATGGAACGAAGTGTGCGCGCGAA
>JAYVRO010000408.1:0-4151 GCA_043776165.1 Rubrivivax sp.
CCCGTGGCGATTTGCTCAAAGACTTTGGGGATTTCGAGCGAGCCCGAGGCGCCGTAAATCATCGACAGCCCGTAGAGCAAAAACCCGCTGGCCAGGGCGCCCAGCACAAAATACTTCATGGCCGCTTCGGTGGCGATGGCATGGTCGCGGCGCAGCGCAGTGAGCGCATACAGCGACAGGCTCATCAGCTCAAGGCCCAGGTAAATAACGAGAAAGTTGTTGGCCGAGCACATCACTGAGATGCCCAGCAAAACGAACAACGTCAATGTGTAAAACTCGCCCTTGAGCATGTCCCGCGCACCCAGCGTTGGCCGCGCGTAGGCCAGTGTGACCATGGTGGCGAGCCCGGCAAAGAAGGCCAGCAAGTGGCCCATGGGGTCCACCACCACGAGGTCGTGCATGCCGTAGTACGTGGCACCGCTATCGAAAAAATAGTAGTGCACGACAGAGAAGACTGCGATCGAAAACTGCGTGAGCCAGAAGGTGGTGCCGCGCTGGGGGTCGGTCACAAAGAGGTCGACCAGCGTGACGACGCAGGCCATCAGCAGGAGCCAAATCTCGGGGTAGACGACGAGCCAGTTCATGGTGCTTGAGTTGTTGTCAGTCGGGCTGTCAGGCTGTCATTCAGTTGATCTTCGTGAGGGCGACATGGCGCAGCAGTTCGGTGACCGAGCTCTGCATGGCATCCGTGAAGGGCTTGGGATACAGACCCATCCACATCACAGCAATGGCGAGCATGGCGAGCATGGTGAACTCGCGGCCATTGATGTCGGCGAGGCCACGCACATCGTCGTTGACCACGGCGCCAAAATACACGCGCTTGACCATCCACAGGGTGTAAGCCGCGCCAAAAACGAGCGTGGTGCTGGCAAGCATGGCGATCCAGAAGTTGAATTTGACGGCCGCCAGGATGACCATCCATTCGCCGACAAATCCGGCGGTGCCGGGCAGGCCGCAATTGGCCATGGCAAAGAGCATGGCAAAGGCCGCGAACCTGGGCATGGTGTTGACAACGCCACCGTAAGAGGCGATCTCGCGCGAGTGAACGCGGTCGTACAAAACGCCGATGCACAAGAACATGGCGCCTGAGACAAATCCGTGGGAGATCATCTGCACGATGGCGCCTGAAACACCGAGTTCGCTGAACATGAAAAACCCCAGCGTGACAAAACCCATGTGTGCAATGGACGAATAGGCCACGAGCTTTTTCATGTCCTGCTGGACGAGCGCCACCATGCCGATGTAGAGCACTGCGATGAGGCTCAAAGCGATGATGAGCCAAGCGTATTCGCGCGAAGCATCGGGGGCGATGGGCAGCGAGAAGCGCAAGAAGCCATAGGCACCCAGCTTCAACATGATGGCTGCCAGCACGACCGAGCCACCCGTGGGCGCTTCAACGTGAGCGTCGGGCAACCAAGTGTGCACGGGCCACATCGGCACTTTGACTGAGAAGGCCGCGAAGAAGGCAAAAAAGAGCAGTGCCTGCGCGTTCAAAGGCAGCGGCAGCTTGTGCCAGGTGACGATGTCAAAACTGCCACCCGACTGGAAGTAAAGGTAGACCAGCGCCACCAACATCAAGAGGGAGCCCAGCAGCGTGTAGAGAAAAAACTTGAACGCAGCGTAGACACGGTTTGGCCCACCCCAAATGCCGATGATGATGTACATCGGGATCAGCGTGGCTTCAAAGAAGACGTAGAAGAGCAACCCGTCGAGCGCGCAAAACACGCCAATGAGCAAGCCCGACAAGATGAGGAACGCGCCCATGTACTGGGCAACACGCGTGCTGATGACCTGCCACGCTGCAATGACCACGATGACGGTGATGAAGGCGGTGAGCGGCACGAACCACATCGACAAACCATCCACACCGAGGTGGTAAAAGACATTGAAACGAGTGATCCAGCTCAGCTTCTCGACAAATTGCATGGCCGCGGTGCCATTGGCAAAACCGGTGACGATGGGCAGTGTGACGAGGAACGAAGCAACAGCGCCGATGAGCGCGGTGGTTCGCACCATGCTCGCCCGCTCGTCGCGGCCCAACGCCAAGAGCAGCGCGCCGAAAGCGATCGGGAGCCAAATGGCGACACTCAGGAGACCCATCGTTCTAACTTTCTTTGTCGCTTGATTGGTTGCCGCTGAGACTGGTTCACCGTCACGCCAAAACCGTTTTGAGGTAAGGCCACAAGCGCCAGGTCAGGAAGACAAAGACGCCCAGCACCATGACCAGCGCATAGGTGTGCAGTCGACCAGTTTGAAATTGCCGCACCAGGGCCGAGAGTGAACCCACGGCTCGCGCAGAGCCATTCACAAGCACGCCATCGATGAGGCCCTGGTCGCCGCCCTTCCACAGCCCGGTCCCGAGCAGCCGCGCGCCTTTGGCCAGCACGTGCTCGTTGAACCAGTCCATGTAGTACTTGTTTTCAAGCACGGTGCGCAGCGGCTTCAGATAGCCGTCAATCGCCTTCGGGATGGCCGGTTGCACAAGGTAGAACCACCACGCCACCGCCACGCCCGCCAAAGCCAAGATGAAGGGCAAAGTGGTGAGGCTGTGCACGGCCATGGCAGCAGCGCCGTGGAACTGCGTGGCCATTTCTTTGAGCGCCGGGTGTTTGGTGGCGTCGATAAAGATCGCGTCTTTGAAAAAGTCGCCGTAGAGCAACGGGCCGATGGTGACGAAACCAATGATCACGGAAGGGATGGCCAGCAAAACCAGCGGCAGCGAAACCACCCAGGGTGATTCGTGCGGCGCGTGCTCATGTGAATGCTTGGCGTGGGTGTCGTGAGTTGCGTGAGCCGCAGGCGCGCTGTGCCCGTCGTTCGCGTCATGTGAAACATGCAAGTCATGTTCACCGGGGAAAGGTTTGTGATGGAAACGTTCTTCGCCGTGGAAGACCAGGAAGTACATGCGGAAGGAATAAAACGCCGTGACGAAAACGCCCGCAGTGACTGCAAAGAGCGCAAAACCGGCGCCCGGCAAGTGGCTGGCGTGCACCGCTTCAATGATGCTGTCTTTGGAATAGAAGCCCGCGAAGAGTGGCGTGCCGATGAGAGCCAAAGATCCCAACAAGGACGTGATCCAGGTGATGGGCATGTACTTGCGCAAGCCGCCCATGTTGCGGATGTCTTGGTCGTGATGCATGCCCATGATGACCGAGCCGGCACCCAGGAACAGCAGCGCTTTGAAGAAGGCGTGTGTCATCAAATGGAAGACCGCCACCGAGTAGGCCGAAGCCCCAAGCGCCACCGTCATGTAGCCCAACTGGCTGAGCGTGGAATAGGCCACGACGCGCTTGATGTCGTTTTGGATGATGCCCAAGAAGCCCATGAACAAAGCTGTGATGGCACCGATGACGAGCACAAAATTCAGCGCCACGTCACTCAACTCAAACAGCGGCGACATGCGCGCCACCATGAAGATGCCCGCCGTGACCATGGTGGCCGCATGGATCAGCGCCGAGATGGGCGTGGGGCCTTCCATCGAGTCAGGCAACCAAACGTGCAATGGGAATTGCGCGCTTTTGCCCATGGCGCCAATGAAAAGGCAGATACAGGCCACCGTGATGATGATCCAGTCGGTGCCAGGAAGAACTTGTTTGGCAAGCTCCGGTGCCTTGGCGAAGGCTTCCGTGTAGTTCAGCGTGCCGGCATAAGCCAGGATCAGACCAATGCCCAAAATGAAGCCAAAGTCACCGACACGGTTGACTATGAACGCCTTCATGTTGGCGTGGATCGCCGTCGGCCGCGTGAACCAAAAACCGATCAGCAAATACGACACCAAGCCCACGGCTTCCCAACCGAAGAAGAGCTGCAGAAAGTTGTTGCTCATCACCAGCATCAACATGCTGAACGTGAAGAGTGAGATGTAGGCAAAAAAGCGCTGGTAGCCGTCGTCCTCCGCCATATAGCCGATGGTGTAGATGTGCACCATGAGCGAGACGAAAGTGACAACGCACATCATCATGGCCGTCAGGCCATCGACCAAGAAGC
This sequence comes from Rubrivivax sp., assembly GCA_043776165.1. Classification (GTDB taxonomy): domain Bacteria; phylum Pseudomonadota; class Gammaproteobacteria; order Burkholderiales; family Burkholderiaceae_C; genus Rubrivivax. The sequence continues at coordinate 3,988 of JAYVRO010000408.1, forward strand.
CGATTTCCATCTTCAATTTGCCGATCACCATCCATTCGTAGACAGTGGCGTTAAAGCGCGCGCCGTCGATCACATCGCGCAGCACCAAAGCGGAGCAAATAAAGGACACGAGGACACCGAGGATGGTGGCCACATGCGCGCCACGGCGGCCCACTTGTTTGCCA
>JAYVRO010000409.1:0-4132 GCA_043776165.1 Rubrivivax sp.
GGCGACATGGTGGCCTTCCACATGCTCGCGCTGCACGCTTCGGGCGGCGTCGATGGTGATGTGCGGCGCCGTGTGTTTTCGGCCCGCTACCTGGGCGACGACGCCACCCACGCACCCCGGCGCTGGAAGACGTCGCCGCCCTTCCCCGGCCTGGAGGCCGAGCTGCCAGCCGGTGCGCCCATGCACCACGCGCTCTTCCCCTTGTTGGTTTCCCCATCATGACAACGAAGGGCAGCACATGACAGTGCATCAAGTCGAACTGCAACAAGTGACGCCCACGCCTTGGCGCAACGGCGGGGGTGTCACGCGCGACTTGCTGGTGTGGCCGCAGGCCGAGGGCTGGTCAGTTCGTGTGAGCGTGGCCACCATTGACCGCAGCGGGCCTTTCAGCGCCTTCCCTGGCACCACGCGCTGGTTCAACGTGCTCAGTGGTGACGGCGTGACCTTGGGCTTTGCCACCTCGCAGCGCACGCTGCGAATGGGTGACCCTCCCTTGTGTTTTGACGGTGCCGACGCACCCACCTGTGCCTTGCTGGGCGCGGCCACACAAGACCTGAACCTGATGGCGCCCACTGGTGCCGGGCTGTTGAACATGCAGTGCGCCACCCATGGCAGCAGTTTGCAAGGCACGCTGCTGTGGCGCGGCTTGTATGTCGCGGCACCCGCCACATTGTTGGTGGACGGACAAACGCAGGTGGCGCCAGCCCAAACGCTGCTGTGGTCAAGCACCGATCAAGCCTGCCGCTGGCAATTCCGTGGCGACGCGCCCGCTTGGTGGTTGAGCTTGCAGACCTCTGCTGCCAATGAACAACGAATGAGCGACCAATGAACAACGACGGTTGGCTGGTACGCCACGCCAAGTTGGCCACCTTCCACGGCAGCGCGCCCTGGGGCTTCATCGACGACGGCGCCATGCTCATCGTCGGTGACACATTGCGATGGGTGGGCCGCGACCTTGACTTGGCGAAGCAGTTAACCCATGACATGAGCGTGGCCGAAGAGGTCGACGCAAAAGGCGCCCTCATCACCCCGGGTCTGGTCGATTGCCACACGCACCTGGTGTACGGCGGCAACCGTGCAAGCGAGTTTGAGCAACGCCTGCAAGGTGCCAGCTACGAAGACCTCGCCCGCGCGGGTGGCGGCATCCGCTCCACGGTGGCGGCCACGCGTGCGGCCAGCAGCGAAGCACTGTTCCAAGCCAGCGCCGAGCGCGCGGGTTGTTTGTTGCGCGAAGGCGTGACGACGCTCGAAATCAAATCAGGCTATGGCTTGAGCGAAGCGCACGAAGCCCGCTGTTTGTCCGTTGCAAGGCGCCTCGCCCAGGAGTTAACAGTTCAGGTGCGCACCACCTCGCTCGGAGCCCACGCCCTGCCGCCGGAATTTGAAGCGCGGCCTGACGACTACATCACCGAGGTCTGCCGCTGGCTGCCCTTGCAGCAAGCGGCCGGGTTGGTGGACGCGGTGGATGCGTTTTGCGACCACATCGCTTTCACACCAGCACAAACGCAGCGGGTCTTTGCTGCCGCCCACGCCTTGGGCCTGCCCGTCAAGTTGCATGCAGAACAGCTCAGCGACCAAGGCGGTGCGGTCTTGGCCGCCGCCTACGGTGCTTTGTCTTGCGACCACCTGGAGCACTTGTCCGCCCAGGGCATCGCCGCCATGCAAGCCGCTGGCACGGTGGCCGTGCTGCTGCCCGGTGCCTACTATTTTTTGCGCGAAACCAGGCAACCACCGGTTGCTGCGCTGCGTGCTGCAGGCGTGCCCATCGCCATCGCCACCGACCACAACCCCGGCTCATCACCCGTGTTGTCGCTGCTGTTGATGTTGAACATGGCTTGCACCTTGTTCCGGATGACGCCCGAAGAAGCCTGGCGCGGCATCACGGTGAACGGCGCGCGCGCCCTGGGCCTGCAAGACCGCGGCCAATTGCTCGCCGGCCAGCGCGCTGACTTTGTGCTGTGGGACGCCGAGCACCCGCGCGAAATGGCCTACCGTTTTGGCCACAACCCTTGCCAGCGCGTGTTTGTTGGTGGGAAGGAGCGCATCGCATGAACCCTGCTGTCTACACATTGACCTTAGGCACAGAGCCGCTGCTTGTGAGCCTGCCCCACACCGGCACGCACCTGCCTGAATGGCTGCGCAAACGCTTGGTGCCGCGCGCTGCTCTAGTTGAAGACACCGACTGGCACCTGCACCGGCTGTACGCATTCGCCGCCGATCTTGGCGCCAGCGTTTTAGCCCCCGTGCACAGCCGCTACCTGGTGGACCTGAACCGTCCCAGTGAGAACACACCCATGTACGCCGGGCAGAACAACACCGAGTTGTGCCCCACGCGTTTTTTCACGGGCGACGCGCTGTACCTCAGCGGCCAGGAACCTGAAGACGCCGAAGTGCGCCAGCGCGTGGCCGTCTATTGGCAGCCCTATCACCAAGCCTTGCGCGCTGAACTTGCACGCCTGCAAACGCTGCATGGCCACGCTGTACTTTTTGACGCGCACAGCATCAAGAGCACATTGCCTTGGCTCTTCGACGGCGAGCTGCCGCACATGAACCTGGGAACTGCCAACGGCGCAAGCTGTTCACCCACGCTCAGCGCGCAACTGGCGGGCTGTTTTGCCGCGCAGGACAGCTACAGCCATGTGGTGAATGGGCGCTTCAAGGGCGGCCACATCACGCGCCACTTTGGCCAGCCGCAAGACGGAATTCATGCCGCGCAGCTTGAGATGTGCTGGCGCGCCTACATGGCAGAAGCGCCGCCGTACGCCTGGCACGATGAGCGCGCCGAACAGGTCAAACCCCTGCTGCGCCAACTGGTGCAGACCATGATCGCGTGGCGACCTGGTGCGGATGGTGCTTGAAGGGACTGGAAGGGTAATGAAGGGACAAGAACGGTCATGAACCAAGCCAACGTTCGACATGAGCTTGATCCGCAGCTGCTGTGGGCGCCGAAGGCTTGGATCGATGGCCGCTGGCGCGAGCGCGTGGCCTTGCAAGTGGATGCTGATGGCCATTGGGCTGGCGTCACCCCCGATATCGCCTGCCCAGCCCTGGCAACACCGCTGCAAGGCCCTGCCCTGCCTGGCTTGGTGAACGCCCACAGCCATGCTTTTCAACGTGCTTTTGTGGGTTTGGCAGAAACACGCCTGAGTGACCATGACGACTTCTGGTCCTGGCGTGACCGCATGTACAACGTGGCACTGCGCATCACACCAGCCGAGCTGCGCAGGGTGGCTGGCCAGCTCTACCGCGAACTGCTGGCTGGGGGCTACACACAGGTCTGCGAGTTCCACTACTTGCAACACGACTTGAACGGCCAGCCCTACGCCGACCGCGCCGCCATGTGCTGGGCCCTGGCCGACGCCGCCGCCGACGCAGGCATGGGCCTGACGTTGCTGCCTGTGCTGTACGAGCGCGCTGGTTTTTCTGCGCCTAACTTACGAGATGATCAGCGGCGTTTTGCCACCACGGTTTCAGACGTGCTGGCCTTGCAAACGGCCATCACGCGCAGCGGTCGCGCGCATGTCAACGCCGGTTTGGCCATCCACTCCCTGCGCGCCGCGCGGCCTGGTTCGATCAAGACCTTGGTCGAGCAAAGCACTGCCGGCCCCATCCACATCCACGTGGCGGAACAAACCGCCGAAGTGGCGGACTGCGTGGCCGCCACCGGCCAGCGCCCCATCGAATGGCTCATCAACAACGTTTCACTTGACGCGCGTTGGCAGCTTGTGCATGCCACGCACAGCACGCCCGAAGAAATAACCGCTGTGGCCAAGAGCAGCGCCGGCGTGGTGCTGTGCCCGGGCACCGAGGCCAACTTGGGTGACGGCCCGGCCGACTTGCCCGGTTGGTTGAGTGCAGGCGTGCCGCTGTCGATCGGCTCCGACAGCCAGGTCATCCGCACCTGGCCTGAAGAACTGCGCTGGCTGGAATATGGCCAGCGTCTGCAGCACCGGCGCCGCAATGTGGCAGCCGACCCCGGTGGTGGTGAGCCATCCACCGCTGCGCGCTTGTTCAAGCGCATGCTGGCCGGTGGCGCCGCAGCAGCAGGTTTTGCCCATTGGGGTTTTAGAGTCGGCGCCCGTGCCGATTTGCTCGTGGTCAACACTCAAGACTCGGCGCTGCGTCATGTCGA
>JAYVRO010000410.1:0-4131 GCA_043776165.1 Rubrivivax sp.
GGTCCAACTGGGGATCACTGACGTGCCGCCCACCAGCAGCAAGTCCGACAGGCGCTGCTCCAGCGGCAAACCATCGGTCGTCACACGCTGCGTGCGCAGCAAGTAACGCTGCACGACACCAAAACGCAGTGCTTCGACGCCGCTGCTGGCATCCAACAAACGCGAGGTGGCACCCAGGGTGATCTGGTGTGAGTCAGAGACCCGATCAATGCCAGCAAAACTGTTGTCACTGAAGATGGAATTGGAGTTGAAGTCACGCTCCGCGGCGTCGAAGTTGGGCAAACTGCTCTGCGCGCGATAGGGCGTGTTGACGTAGTGAAACCGCGGCTCCAGCGTTTGGCGCAAGCTGCGCCCAAACGCGCTTGTCGAGCGCTCCAACTCCAAACCGGCCTCCAGACTCAGCGTGGGGATGGCGCGAAAAGCGCGTGTACGGCCATCACTCATGGCCAAGTCCGTGCGGTAGGCTGCTGCGTTCACTGCCAAACGCGGCACGACCCACCAGCCCGGTTCCCGCCAGGGCCAACCGACGGCACCCAGGCCATGCCAACGCGCGCCTTCACTGCGTTTGTCCAAGACTTCTTTGTGCGAAGGTAAGGTGAAACGGTTAACTTCCGTCTCCGCCGACCATTCCACGCCGCCGGACCATCGACCTTGCGCACGAGCACCCACTTGCGGGCTGCGCTCATACGGCGCGGTCACGCTGTCGCTGCCTTGCAGTACTTGCCATTGGCGTGCGCGGGCGTAAACCAAGCCCTGGCCGCCGGGCACGTTCAGGTCGCGTTCCAGCCCCAGTTGTGTCGGTAACAAGCGCGGTGTGAGCGCACCGCCGACCACGGGAAAATCGCGCCACCAATCGTCGTCAGACACGCGCTGCATGTCGGCCTCGAAGCGCAGCGCAAAAGGCAATGCGCCACGGTGCGTCCAGCTCAAGGCATGGCGCTCTCGATGGGCCACCCGGTCCGCCGGCAAAGCGTCCAGCTCGACGCGGCCCGAAAAACTGGGTTCAAGGTAACGAAACTCGGTGTCAACCCCCACACCGCGCCGCGTGATGATGCGGGGTGTGATGGTTGCGTCGCGGTTGGGCGCAATGTTCCAGTAGTAAGGCGCCGAGACCTCCAGCCCGCTGCGGTTGTCGATGTTCAACGTGGGTGGCAACCAGCCCGATTTGCGCGCGTCGGTGAGCGGAAAACTCAGCCTGGGCAGGGCCAGGATGGGTACGCCCAGAAAGCGCAGCACGGCACCCTCGGCAATGCCTTCGTTGGCATCGAAGTCCATGCGCACACGTTCTGTCTTGAGCACCCAGGCGGGGTCGCCTGAGCCATCGCGCGGGCAGCTGGTGTAGGTCGCATCGATGGCCACTGCACGCGCGCTGTCGATGAAGTCCACGCGCGCTGCCTTGCCCCCCGACTTCAAGCGCAAAAACTCGAACTCAGGCTGCAAGAAAAAACCTTCGAAGCGCTGTATGCGCAACTGCAATTCGGGGCCTGTGTAGACCGCGCCATCGCGGCGCACGCGCACATGGCCGGTGGCGTGCGCCAGGTCTTCTGCGCCGTCATAAGTCAGTCGATCTGCATTGATGACCAAGCTGCCGCGGCGAAACTCCACATCACCTTGCGCAACGGCTTCCAGATCGGGCCGTCCTTGCAAGCTGGCGGCCCGCAAAACGATGGGCAGTTGTTTGGCCGCTTCACCTGTGGGTGGTGGTGCCAGAGAGCGGCTGGGGGCGAGCGCGGGCCCATCGCTTGCTGGCGCAGCTCCGGGCGCTTGTGCCCAAGCCAGCGACATCAAAGCCGTACTGGTCAAGCCCGCTTGTATGCTGACACTCAAGCTGACTCTCAAGCCGATCACCAAGCACCGTACAGCGGAGGTCACAACTAAGAAGGGGCTTGGCGGCATGGGGCGCAGATCGAGCACGGGAGGTGCGACGCGGCATGCGGCCAACGCGCGAGAAACGATTGAGTTTCATTATCCCCGAGGGGCCCGCCGGGGTAACGCAAGGTCGGTGAGCGCAACACGGGCACGAAGTGTCGTGGCACAACCGCCAGCCAGTTGATCCATCGCCACGGCCTGCGATGCAGTTGGTGAATTGCTGATCGTTTCATCTGACCGTCGAGCAAAACTTCCTACCCTTGCATCCGTCGATGAACTCCCCGCGTAAAGAGACTCACCGAGGCCCTGCTGGACAAGACGACCTACCGGTCGTCGCCGTGCAGGGAAGTCTCTTTCAACCTCGCTTTTCATCAACCTGGAGTTTCAAAATGAACGTCAAACTTGCCTTCACTCAGACCCTTGTTTTGGCCGCGTTGGCCGCTGCTTCGAACGTGGCGATGGCCGACGACGTCACCGTTGTCAACGACAAGCCCGTATCACTTTTGACACGGGCTGACGCGCGTGCCAACCTAGTTCAGGCGCGAAGCCAAGGTCAATTGCTGCGTGCCGGTGAATTTGTTGTCGTGACGCCGCAAGCAATGATTGCTTCAGGCCTCACGCGCGCCCAAGTCATCAACGAAGTGCGCGCCGACAACCGTGTCCGCTTGAGCAGTGTCTACTCGCCAGGCTAAAGCCTTGAGTGGTCTGAAATATCAGACCGCGCAGCCACCGCTTGGCCGAGCGTGCGCGCAGCAGCTTGCGCGCCGCCACAACGACAAATTCAAGGGCAAGCCGCGATCACCTGCGCCACCGCAGCCGTGAGCTTTTTGCCGTAGGGCACATGCAAGAACTCGTTTGGACCATGCGCGTTGCTCTTGGGGCCGAGAACGCCGCACACCATCATCTGCGCCGCGGGGAAACTACTTTGCAGCATGCTCATCAAGGGGATGGTGCCGCCCTGGCCGATGTATCCCACCGGCGCATTGAAGTAGCTGCTGGACGCCGCGTTCATGGCCGTGTCTAACCAGGGCGCCAGCTCGGGTGCGTTCCAGCCGGTGGCGCCCAGCGCGCCCGCACGGCCGTCAGGATGGAAGGTGACTTTTGCGTTGTAGGGCGCGTTGTCTTCCAGCAGCGCCTTCAATTTCAAGCTCGCCTCGTTGCCGTCCACCAGTGGGGGTAAACGCAAGCTCAGCTTGAAGGCGGTGTAGGGCCGCAGCACATTGCCTGCGTTCTTCAAATCGGGAAATCCGTCCACGCCTGTGACGCTCAGCGTGGGCCGCCAAGTGCGGTTCATCAGGGCTTCCACCGGGTCGGTGGTGGTGGGCAAAGTGGGGCCACTATCGGCACCGCAGGACCAGGGGAAGCGCTTCCACACTTCGTCGCCCAGCAGCGCTGCAGTGGCCTGCGCTTGCTGCAAACGCGACGCCGGAATGGCGCAGTGAAAGCTCTCGGGCAACAAGCGCCCGGTGCGGCTGTCCTCCAGCCGATCAAGCACTTGGCGCATGACACGAAAGGTGCTGGGAACCAAGCCACTGGCGTCACCCGAATGCACGCCTTCGGTCAGTACTTCGACCTTCAACACGCCACTGACCATGCCGCGCAAACTGGTGGTCAACCACAACTGGTCGTAGTTGCCGGCCCCACTGTCCAGGCACACGACGAGGCTGACGTTGCCAAGTCGCGGCTTGAGCGCATCGATGTAGACCGGCAAGTCGTGCGAGCCGCTCTCTTCGCAGCTCTCGATCACGCCCACGCAGCGGGGGTGGGGCAGGCCTTGCACATGCAAGGCTTCGAGTGCGGTGATGGAAGCGTAAACAGCGTAGCCATCATCGGCGCCGCCACGGCCGTAAAGCAGCCCGTTTTCGTACTTGGGTGTCCAGGGCCCGAGGTCTTTGCGCCAACCATTGAACTCGGGTTGTTTGTCGAGATGGCCGTACAGCAACACGGTGTCGGTGGAGGGTGTGCCGCTGGCCGGCCACTCAAAAAAGATCACTGGCGTGCGGCCTTCGATTCGCACAACCTCCAAGCTGAGCCCCGGCAGTTTGCGCGCTTCAACCCAAGCGGCGGCATCACGAACCACACGTTCGATGTACCCGTTGCCCGCCCAGTTGGCGTCGAACATGGGGCTCTTGGCGGGGATGGCGATGTACTCGGTGAGCGCGGCCACGATGCGCTCGTCCCAGGCGGAATCGGAAAAAGCAGCCAGGGCTGCGGTTTCAGTGGCGCGAAGGGGTGCGTTCATGGCGTGTCTCGTTAAAAAAT
>JAYVRO010000411.1:0-4123 GCA_043776165.1 Rubrivivax sp.
CGTGCGCCGTAGCCCAGATCGGCCGGGATGGTGAGCACGCGTGTGCCGCCCACCTTCATGCCCTGCACACCTTGATCCCAACCCTGGATGACTTGGCCGGCGCCGAGGTGAAAAGCAAACGGGTCGCCGCGGTCTTTGCTCGAGTCAAACTTGCGGCCGCGAGATTTGTCGGCTGCGGGGTCGTGGAGCCAACCTGTGTAGTGCACCTTGACGTGCTGGCCCGCCGTGGCGACGTCTCCGGTGCCCACAACGGTGTCGTCGCAATGCAAGCCGCTGGGTGTGGTGGTGGTCATGTCAATGTCCTTTTGTTGAGGGAAGAGGGGGTGCAGGAATGCGGCGCGCATGATGCCATTGCGGTCCGCAAAGATTTATCCCGAGCGCCAGCGCTCACCCCAGGCCGCCGCGGCACTGGTCAGCCAAGCATCGCGTTCAGTCACCTCAAACGTTGGCAACTCCAGTGTCCGACCGGCCGCCACCAAGGCCAACATCACGGCCGCTGGGTCGCCCAAAGCCAATGCACGGGCGCCGTTTTGTTTGGACAGCTTGTGCCCGTCTTCGGCCAGCACCAAGGGCGTGTGCAAGTAGCCAGGCGTGGGCAATTGCAAAGCGCGCTGCAACAAGACTTGCCGCGCCGTGTTGTCGGCCAGGTCTTGCCCTCGCACCACGTGCGTAACGCTCTGGTGGGCGTCGTCCACCACCACGGCCAACTGGTAAGCCCACAAGCCATCGGCCCGCTGCAGCACAAAGTCGCCCACGGCATGGGCCACGTTTTGATGCTGCAGGCCCAGGCGGCGGTCGCTCCAGTGCACGCCCGCGTCATGGCCTTGCATGACGGTCAACAAGCGCGTGGCCCGTGCTACCTTGCCGTGCAAGCCCGCGCGGCAGGTGCCGGGGTAGACCCATTCGCCGTGCCGATCGACATGACCCCCTGCGGCGTGAATGGCCGCCCGCACGTCTTTGCGCGTGCAGCCGCAGTCATAGGCCAGGCCGCTGGCCCGCAGTTGCGACAAGGCCAGGGCGTAAGCCGCAGTGCGCGTGGACTGCACCAGCACCGGCCCGTCGCTGTGCAAACCGCAAGCCGCCAGTTGCGCCAGGATGGTCTCGGCCGCGCCGGTCACGCAGCGTGGTCCGTCGACATCTTCCATGCGCACCCACCAGCGCCCGCCATGAGCGCGCGCATCCAGCCAACTGGCCAGCGCCGCCACCAAAGAGCCCGCATGCAAGGGGCCCGTGGGCGATGGCGCAAAACGGCCGACGTACGGCGACACCGGCTTCAGCGATTGACGCATGTCAAAGGTGCAATATTGAAGAGCGTCAGGTCTGCACAGGCAGCCCCAACAACGCATGGCGCGTTTTGTCATGCCCCAATTGCGTCAACCACCAGCGCAAGGCCAAGCCGCCAGCCGCTTTGCGCGCGTTGGTGCCCTGTGCCTCGCGCCAGGCGTAGGTCAAGTGGGCGATGGGCGCTGGGCGTTCGGTCTTGTGCACCAGCAACCTCCCCGCTGCCACCGCCTCGCGTGCCAGCGGTTCGGGCACGTAGCCGCAGCCCAGGCCGTGTTCCAGCGCGGCCACTTTGTCGGCCATGCTGGACACCGTCAACACGTCTTGACCGGGCAGCAAATTAACCGTCAAAGGTGACAAACGATGTGCCGAATCGGCCACAGCGATGGCGCGGTGGCGCAGCATGTCAGCGTCGTTGATGTGGGTTTCGAGCCGGGACAAGGGGTGGCCAGGCGCAACAACAAAAACAAAGGGCAGGTCGCCCAGGCTCTCGGTGAGCACGCCAGTGGGCGCGCCCAGGTGGGCCGACATGCCAACGCCAATGGCGAGGTCGGCCTGCCCACTGATCAGGGCTTCCCAAGCGCCAGCCATCACCTCGGTGCGCAAGCGCAGCCGCGTGCCCGGGCCACCCGCAGTGACCGATGCGTTGCCCGTCAAGCCTGGCGGATTGAGCGCAAAAAAAGCCTCGCACAACTCGATCACGGTGCGCCTGAAAATGACGTCGTCGATGACCACCGTGAGCTGTCCTTCCCAGCCCGTGGCAACACGCCGCACACGGTTGGCCACGGCCTCCATTTCCAGCAGCAAGCGTCGCCCTTCACCCAGCAATTCACTGCCTGCTGCGGTGAGTTTTGCTTGGCGCGAACGGCGGTCAAACAGCAAAACATCAAGCGCTTCTTCCAACTGGCGCACGCTGTAGGTCAACGCCGAGGGCACCTTGCCCAGTTCACGCGCTGCGGCAGCAAAACTGCCGGTGCGCGCGATGGTGTCCATCATCAGCAGGGCGTCGGGCGTCAATGACAGGCTGGGTTGGGGCATGGCTTCATCTTATTTGAACGGTCACGTCAACTGGGCTCGCCCTGCAGGCAGCGTTGGTGACCTACAGTGAGCGCACTTGAACAGATGATTCAACCCCACATGATCACCTTACGCAAAGCCCAGGACCGAGGCCATGCCCAGCACGGGTGGCTCGATAGCTGGCACAGCTTTTCTTTTGCGAGCTATCACGACCCACGACACATGGGCGTGGGCAACTTGCGTGTCATCAATGAAGACCGCATTGCACCGGGCACGGGTTTTGGCACGCACGGCCACCGCGACATGGAGATCGTGAGTTACGTGCTTGACGGCGCTTTGGCACACAAGGACTCCATGGGCAATGGCGATGCGGGCAGTGCGGTGGGTGATGCTGCGAGTGATGGAGCGAGTGAGGCGAAAGACGCCAAGCACTCAGGCGTCATCCAACCCGGCGACGTGCAGCGCATGAGTGCGGGCACGGGCGTGATGCACAGCGAGTTCAACCACTCGGCTGAGCAAACCACGCATTTCCTGCAAATCTGGCTCTTGCCGCAGTACCCGGGCTTAGAACCCAGCTACGAACAAAAGCACTTTGACGCTGCTGCCAAGCGCGGAAGGCTCGTCTTGGTGGCGGCACCCGATGGCCGCGATGGCGCGGTGACGATCCATGCCGACGCCAGCATTCGTGCGGGCCTGTTTGACGGCGAGGAACACGCCGAGTTAACGCTCGACCCGAGCCGAATCACCTACCTCCACGTGGTGCGTGGCGCCTTGCAAGTCAATGGCCACGCCCTGCAAGCCGGTGACGCCGCAAGGCTGGACGCCGAAGCACTGCTGCTCATCGACCAAGGCCGCAGCGCCGAGGTGCTGGTTTTTGACTTGGCGCCTTGATGCCCTTCCTGTTTTTCCGCAACGCTTATCTCAACTGTTAAAGGACCATTCCTATGAAACCCCAAGTTCCCGTCGTTATCGCTGCCCGCGTCTTGCTCGCACTCATGTTTGTGCTCGCGGGCTTCTCAAAGTTTGGCAACTTGCAAGGCACAGCGGGCTACATCACCAGCGGCGGCCTGCCCATGGGTCAGCTTTTGGCGCCCTTGGTAGCAGCCTTGGAACTGGTAGGTGGCATCGCCATCATGGTGGGCTACCAAGCACGCTGGGCCGCGCTGGCCCTGGCTTTGTTCACCTTGGTTGCGAGCGTTTTGTTCCACAACTTCTGGGCCATGGCGCCCGACAAAGTCATGGTGCAACAGCTCATGTTCATGAAGAACCTGGCCGTGGCGGGTGGCTTGCTGCTGGTGTTTTCTTTCGGTGCTGGCCCGGGCAGCCTGGACGCACGTCGTAGCTGATGTCGAACGTTAAAGTGTGAGGCGAGCCAGGTGTACCGCCAGACCGGCCACAGCGCTGGCGGCGATCACCGGGATCACTCCGCGCTTGAACTTGAAGAGCGCCACAGCCGCGGCCAGGGCGATCAGGGCCGATGGCACGTCCAGCGCGCCGCCAAAGCCCGTCGGCCACAACACGTGGTAACCAAAGAACAGCGCCAGGTTGAGGATCACACCCACCACGGCCGCTGTGATGGCCGTGAGCGGCGCGGTGAAACTGATGTCGCCGTGCGTGCTTTCCACCAGTGGGCCACCGGCCAGGATGAAAATGAAGCTGGGCAAAAAGGTGAACCAGGTCACCACCGTGGCTGCGATGGCCGCGCCGACGTACAAGCCATTCGGCCCAAACATCGCCAGCACATCGACACTTTGCCAAGCACCCACAAAGGCCACAAAAGCCACCACCATGATCAGAGGCCCGGGCGTGGTTTCGCCCAGTGCCA
>JAYVRO010000412.1:0-4100 GCA_043776165.1 Rubrivivax sp.
CCATCGAGGCCACATGCACGATGAGCGGGTGCTGCGATGGCCGCCCTTTGGCGGCAAAGATCTGTGCCACGGCTGCGTCGTCATCAGCCCGCGCACCCAGCCCATACACCGTTTCGGTAGGGAAGGCCACCAACTGCCCTGCTGCCAGTGCCTGGGCCGCGGCAGCAACATCGGTGGGTGTCGAGGTGAGCAACATCTTGGGCGCGATTTAAAAAGCGGCAAAACCCAGCAAGGCTGCGGCCAGCAAGGCCGTGCCCCGCGCGGCTTGCGCTGTGGCTGCCGTCACGGTGAGGTGGCCCATCTTGCGGCCCGGTCGCGCCTCGGTCTTCCCATACAAGTGCAGGCGCACACCCGGCAAAGCCAGGAGCGGCGCCCAGCCGGGCGCGTGGCGCTGACCATCGGCTTGAAGTGGCCACAAGTCACCCAACAAGTTCAGCATCACGGCGGGCGAATGCAAACGAGGCTGCACCAAAGGCAGTCGTGCCATGCAGCGCAGTTGCAGATCAAACTGCGACTGGTCGCAAGAATCCAGGCTGTGGTGGCCCGAGTTGTGCGGGCGCGGCGCCATCTCATTGGCCACCAGCGTGCCATCGCTCAAGACAAAAAACTCAACGCACAGGACACCCACGTAATTCATGCCCTGAGCCAACTGCCGCGCGCACTGCACGGCTTGACTGGCCAGCGGCTCGGCGACATCAGGTGCCGGCACCTGAGTGACGGCCAAGACCCCCGCACGGTGCAGGTTTTGTTGCACCGGCAGATGCACCATCACGCCGTCATGGCCACGCGCGACAACAACGCTCATCTCAAACGTTAACGATAATTTTTTTTCAAGCAAGCAACGCACGCTGCCCAGGCTGCGCCAGGCCTCCAAGAGGCCGGCTGCATCCGCCACACTTGTCTGGCCCTTGCCGTCGTAGCCCAACTGCGCGGTCTTCAAGATGGCCGGGAAAAGTTGCCTATCAACACCCTGCACATCGGCCATGGTGCTGATGCTGGCGTGCGGCGCGCAAGGCACGCCCTGCGCCAAAAAATGGGCCTTTTCGAGCGCACGGTCTTGGCAAATGCGCACGGCATCAGCGCTCGGTGCGACAAAGCAGCCGTGCGCCAAATGTTCCAGGGACGCCGCAGGCACGTTCTCGAATTCAGTGCTCACTGCGGCACAGGCGACGGCCAAATCGTGCAGCGTTTGGGCGTCGTCAAAGGGGGCCTTCAAGTGCGCGTGCGACACGGCACCGGCCGGACTGGCTGCATCGGGGTCCAGCACCACCGTGGCAAAGCCCATGGCCTGCGCAGCGTGCACCCACATCCGGCCCAACTGGCCACCACCCAACATGCCCAGCGTCAGCGCCTTGTTGGATGGGGTGGGTGGGTGCTGGCGCAAGTCCACAGCAGCGGTCATCGGCGCAGGTCTTGCGTCATGGCGCGCGCAGCCAAGGTTTGCGCTTGTCGATAAGCCAATAACTTGGCGCCCAGCGAGGCGTCGTTCAGTGCCAGGATGGCCACGGCAAACAAAGCCGCATTGGCCGCCCCGGCAGCGCCGATGGCAAATGTAGCCACGGGAATGCCCTTGGGCATTTGCACGATTGAATAGAGCGAATCGAGCCCCTGCAAATGTTTGCTTGGCACGGGCACACCCAACACCGGCAAGGTCGTCTTGGCCGCCAACATGCCCGGCAAATGCGCCGCCCCGCCCGCGCCAGCAATGATCACCTTCACCCCGCGCGCAGCGGCGCCCTCCGCAAAAGCAAACATCTCGTCGGGCATGCGATGCGCCGACAACACCTGCGATTCAAAAGCTACCTCCAATTCATCAAGCACATCAGCAGCATGCCGCAGGGTTTCCCAATCGGAGGAGGAGCCCATGGTTAGGGAGAGGGGAGGGGTCACGAACAGTTGCCAATGTAAGGAATCGAAATTGAACTTAGGGTCGAACTAAATGCGGAATGCGTATCGCGAAAATTAGACAGCAGCGATATTGCCTGCGCCCGATACGCCGCCGCGCTAGATTTGTTGCCTTCAGCTTCCGCGACCTGATGCTGTCGAAATCGCACAATCGCCAGGTCGTCAGCACCAAGTGAAATCTGTTCGGCATTAATTTCGACCTGCATTTGTTTGATCGCCTCAGGCAGCGCACCAGTCTTGGCAAGGCAAAGGGCATAGTCAACGTGTGCCATTCGATTTGCCCTCGGTGTCGCTCCAGCGCTGAGTTCAGTAAACCAAGCCTCAAGCGCTGTACGTGCTTCCACGAATTTCTGTTCGAGTAGCAAGAGTTCGATGCGCAAAATGGGGAACGTCCACCGAAACGACTTTGGCGATTTTGCAAAATCGTAGCTAACGCCGGAGTTCAGTTCTTGTTCTGCACGGCTCAAATCTGCCAAATCGATTTGGCCTTCAACTTCGTCGAGTCTCAAATTAAATATTCGGAATGCGGCTACGTTATGTAGCAACGCGTCGAGGGTTAAATCATCACCTTCCGCAACAGCGTGTTGTCGCGAGAATTCATACCAAGGTCTTGCGCTCTCGTATAGACCGACAGTGTGTAGTGCAACTGCCAACGTCATCCCGACGCGGGACAGAGTTGCGTGTTCGCCATTGGTTGTGTTCGCCAGCACTTCTTCAATGTGTGCAGTGGCCTGTCCAATGCGCGCTAAATTGAGGGCAACATGTGCCTGCCAAGCGAGACTCAGACGCCCTATGGGGGGCATGGCAGCCAAATCTGCCAATGCTTTTGCGCGCCTCAACTTGTCAGCCGCGACTGAGTGCTCACCGCTGCAGAACGCCAAGACACCTTCAGCGAGATTGGCTCGTGCGGTGCAGCCAGCCGGGTTTGTGGTTTGAGCGAGCGAACGCAACTGCTCGATTTGCGCGAATGCGTCGGTCAAATCACCTCTACGAGCGAAGAAAATCGCGAGTCTCATTCGGACTTCGGCGACAGCGGATGAATCGCGTGCTATGCCGAGTTCAGTTTTAAGTGAGGCGAATAACCTGGACATCTAACTTCCCCAGATGATGCCTAATTCGACGGCAAATACGGGAGCAAGAAACCAAACCAGGGGGCATGCCCCCTGGTTTAATTCAATTTCAGCAGTCGGGCATCGGCCAAACTGCTGTGTCTTTACTTCAGGTGACCGCTGATCAGCTTGGTCATCTCAAACATCGAGACTTGCGCTTTCTTGAAGATCTCTTTCAATTTGGCGTCGGCATTGATCATGGTCTTCTTGGCCTTGTCCTGCAGACCGTTTTTCTTGATGTAGACCCAAATTTGCTTCGTCACTTCCGTGCGGGGCATCGCCTTGTCGCCAATGACTGCCGCCAGGGCGGCGCTTGGCGTCATCGCTTTCATGAAGGCCGCATTTGGTGTGCGCTTCTTTGCCGCCGGTGCGGCCTTTGTCGGAGCCTTCGCTGTTTTCGCCGGAGCCGCGGCCTTCGCCGGAGCTGCCTTTTTAGCCGGAGCCGCCTTCTTGGCCGGAGCCGCTTTTTTTACTGCCGCTTTCTTCGCGGGTGCCTTCTTTGCAGTTGCCATCGTTTTCTCCATCAGTTCTGTGAATGAACCTCGGCACTTTTGCAAGCTGCTTGCTGCTATGGCGCCGGGCCGCGCGATGGTACCGCTGGTGCTGGGGCGTGAGAAGCGCTTTTCGTCGCTTCGTCGCTCAGGTGCTGCCCGGTGCGGGCGCTGAGCAACAGGGGCGAACGCGCGGCGCAACGCCAGGACTATGCTTACAGCCCATGAAGTTGCTCATTCGGTGGCCGCTGTTGGCCTGTGTTTTGATGCTGTTGCCCTTGGCCATTCCGGGCATCGTGCTCCATGGCGGTTTCGTCACGGCCTTGTTTGTGGCCTTCGTGTTGGGGCTCATCAACACGGTATTGAGACCGGTGCTGGTGCTCTTGACCTTGCCCGTCACCTTGCTCACCCTGGGCCTCTTTCTCTTCGTCATCAATGCATTGATGTTCTGGTGGGCGGGCTATTTGCTCGACGGTTTTGATGTGACCGGTTTTAGTGCAGCCCTTTTCGGCTCGTTGATCTACAGCTTTTGCAGCCTGGTGATTGACGCTGCGCTAGAACGGCTGCTCAGTCGCACTGCGCCCTGAGGACAGTG
>JAYVRO010000413.1:0-4084 GCA_043776165.1 Rubrivivax sp.
AACGCTGGGTCCACGCTGAAACAGCGCATCAGTCCGTCAAGGTCAACCAGATCGCGCAGGCGATCGCGCGGTTCAGCGTCCAAAAACAGGTGGCTTGCACTGTGCAACACCTGATCGACTGGCTGCAGTACCTGCCAATGTGGCCATTGGCAGGCTTGCAAGTGCGTCAGCAGAGCCTCAGCATCAACATGTGTCCGCGCCAGGGGCGGCAAGATGTTGTGGTGCAGATCCAGTTCAATGCCGTGAACAGGGTGCGTCATCGGCGGCAGTTCATGGCTCCACTCACGGTAGTAGTGCTGGTCGTGCGCATCCATGTCGGCCTCGGACCAGCCCGCATCGATCAGGCGTGCCTGAGCGTCCGCGATGTGCGCTTTTGGCACCAGGATGTCCAAGTCCGAAGGCAGGCGACCCGCTGCGATGGGCGCGCCGGTCCCCAGATAGGCTGCGCCCTTGAGCAGCACCAGCGGGTACGGCGCTTGGGCCAACGTCGCGCCAATGCGTTGCGCTGCCCAAACCAGAGCGGCGGTTCTCGCACGCGACATGCGTTGCTCGGCGACCAAGTGGCAGCGCGCATTTTCGGGGACCAAACGCAGTAGATCAGCTTGATCGATCGCCTCGGCCAGACGGGCCAGCAAGCGAAGGCGGCGCGATAGCCGCACCACGCGCTCCCAGTCGGCCAGGTTCCAGTCCAGCACCAAGTCAGGATGCTGAAAAACGCGCAGCCATTGGAATTGAAAAGGGATGTTGTGCGCCACGCGATCAGCCTTCAACCGGCCCGTCATGCAGGCCCGCGGCGTGATGCTCGCGGACCGTCGGCCACATCACATTCAACGCGGCCAAAGCATCGTCAAGGTCGCTGTAAATCAACTCCCAACCCAGGCATCGACGCGTCAGGTGCAACGCAGAGTGAAAGCCCAAGGCGCCCAGAGTTTGATAGTTGAAGGCATTGAATGCCAGTGACGAAAAAAGCACCTCCGGCGACAGCGGCCGTAGTTGGGTGGCGCTGCCCGCAACCCAGGTTGGCATGACGACCGCAGCCGGCTGTGCAAGCTCGTTGCGGCGCGCAACCGCTTCTTCTTGCGCAGCCAAATGAACGACGGTGCCCTTGCGAGTTTTCGTGAATTCCTGTCCAAAGCGAGCGTGCGGCGCGAACTTGCGAATGACCTCGATGGACTGGTTTTTCAGTGCCACGGGCTTGAGCATGGCCCGAAATGCACCGGAGCCTGGATCGAATGCACCAAATTCATCGGACAAGAGTCGCCAACCGCGCAGCGAAAGGGCGGCCGAAAGTGTGCTCTTACCTGAGCCAGGAACTGCCGGCAGGATGAGCGCCAAACCGTCACGTTCAAGCACACCGGCGTGCAAAAGCAAGTGATCATTCAGGCGGTGGCCGATGAGCCAATTTGTTCCCCACTCGAACATGGGCAGAGCGCTATCCGCAGGGAAAGGCTCGAACTGCAGGCGGCCATCGCATCGGAAAACCACTTGCGGTTGAATCCAGCGTCGCAGGCCACGAGGTCGCCCAATGTCGACATGAATGTCAGCCCAAGGAGCCTCGGCGACAAAAGGGAAATGCCCGTAGGCGAGTTGCAATTGGTAGGCAAGAGACGCCAGTCCCCCTCGGAGGCGAACCGTGCACGTGCCGAGGTCGAGCCAAACACCCTTGGCGCCGAGCGCATCGCGCAGCTCGGTGAGAGCGGTTTGGGCAAGCGACGCTGGATGAGCCGAAGTGGGCAAGGTCACGTCGGCGTAGGTGCTGCGGATGCCCGCTTTATCAGGCCCGACGAGATCATCTGGGCCCAAAACGGGCCGATCTGCTCGCGGAGCTGCGCAGCGTCATCGCCGTGATCTGCGGCCAAAACCGCGCAAACCTCGGACAAATTGGACGGTGCCTCAGCCAAGACTTCAAGGATCGCGGCGCATTCATTGTTGAGCACCAGCGTCTCGCCAGACATTGGGCTGAACGCCACCCAGGTATCGCCCAACGCTTCTACGCACAGGCCTTCTGGAGGCGAGAAGCGCTCGTGCACTACAGGATGGCGGACGACCAGCAAGACAGGAATATGGCCGAGCCCCCAGTGGGACTGGCCGTTGCGCCGACCGTGAGCACTTTGCCGGTGGAGTCGACACGAAGCACGGCGAACTTGTTACCCGAGGCGACAAGGCCGCCTGGGTCGGCAATCGACGCGGCCACGAAGACGTTGGTTCCCGGGTCAAACTGACGCACCTGTGTGCCCGTGGGCAGCGACGCGTCGCGCAGCAAAGGTAAGTCCACCGCTCTGACGTAATAAACGGTGCTGCCGGCGTTGCGCCAAAGTTCGACCCGCTTGAAGGTCACGTTGGTGGCAGACACGCTGGGCACCGGACTCACTGCTGCGGCGTTTTGCTTGACGATGCAGCTCAGTTTAGAAGTGGTGGCCGCTAACGCACTGCCGCTGCACAAGGTCATGATTGCAGGTGCCGAAAAGACCCCCCGCACCAACCGCCTCCGGGCGCTGGGCTTGTCGCCTTGAATTTCAATCTTCTCGTTCACTGATTGCTCCTTGAGACACTTTGCTGCAACGGTACGCAATTATCGCGCCCGTTGCGCTGGGTGCATGGTCTCAAGAATTGACAGGTTGTGAACGATTCAGCTGGGCAAGTCGCTAAAGCCCCTGCCAAGCCAGCAATTGGATCAAATTAGCGCGCAAATGCGCTGTATTTCGGATTTGCCAAGCTGGCCGATGGGCACCCCTTTGTTCGGGGGGGTGCGCTTAAATCGCTCTGCATGGCTGCCCCCCTCTTCAGTTTGTAAAGACTTCCGACAGTTCGGTTAGGTCCTGCGGTCTGGCCACTGTCGGCGCACTGCGGTGTAAAGAAGTTGCCCGCGAGTCATCTCTAAATCGCGTGGCGCGTTGAGCAACACGGCCGTCGGCCAACTTGGAGACACTTGATGAAGCCTCTGCTGAAGTTCACTTCCCGCCGCTTTTTCGCATTGGCGGTTGTTGCGTCCCTGACCACGCTGGTTGGATGTGTCGTGGTGCCGCGCCCCTACTCCGGCGGCCAGTACCCGCAACAGTACCCGTCACAACAGCCCGCACCACAAGCTCAGGACTATTACGAGTCCAGTGTGCCGCCGCCACCTCCGCGCGACGAGGTCTACGGCGTGGCGCCCGCGGTCGGTTGGATCTGGCTCAGCGGCTACTGGGGCTGGAATTTGGGTCGCCATGTCTGGATTGGTGGGCAGTGGTCGGCGCCTCGTCAGGGTCACCACTGGGTGCCCCACCGCTGGGAGCGCCATGGCAACGGATGGCGCATGAACCATGGGCATTGGGCGCGGCGTTGACAAGCGCGTGATGCAGCGCTGCGCGAGCTGTCGCGCAGCGCTTTTTGCCTCTTTGCCAAAGCCAGGAACAAGGCCCGGAACAAGCTGCCCTTGAGCCCCGACTTCTGACGATCACGATGGCCTGACGACGGTCAAACTTGTCTCTGCGCAGCGGCGATTGCCGCGCGCTTGAGGTGGAGTTGACTTGATGCCGTGGTCACCGTTTTCGCTTTGGTCAAGGACTTGTTTGCTGTGCCTTTGCGCAGCGCTGCCCGGTGCTGTCATCGCGGCCAGCGTCACCGGCACGACCAGCGTGGCCGCAGCTTCGCCCGGTGCCAAGCCCGCCTGCATTGACGAGGACAACGCGCCCACTGCTGCGGCGCCAGTTATCACCTCATTGCCCTCCGCCGCAGCGCCATTGCCTGAGCCGCGTATCGTGTTGGCTGGCATGGTGCGTGATGCGCTGAGTCGCAGCCAAGCCGTCGGTGCCACGCAGCTCTTGGCCGAAGCCGCGCTGCAAGACATCGATGAAGCCCGTGCCGCCAAAGCCTTGCAAGCCAATATGGGCGGTGAGCTGGGCCCGGCATTTGGCCAATCAGGGGGCACCACCGCGAGCTCAGCCCTGCAACTACGCAGCACGGTATCGGTCACCAAGTTGTTGTATGACGGTGGCCGCACCGACCGGTTGACCGACTGGCGCACCCAGTTGGCCGAGAGCGCACGACTGGGCCATTTGTCGAATCAAGAACAGATTGCACTCAACACCGTGGCCCTGGGACT
>JAYVRO010000414.1:0-14602 GCA_043776165.1 Rubrivivax sp.
TCAATGAACGCCCCGCCCTTCACCAACTTCTTGTTGAAGTCTTCCATCGTCAACGCGGCGTATTCGCGGTGCGCCACGGCGGCGACGATGGCGTCAGCGCGTGGGAGTTCGTCCCAGGTCTTCAAACTCACACCGTACTCGTGCATGGCCTCGTCCACCTCAGCCTGCGGGTCGGTGACATGCACTTCGACGCCGTAACTCTTCAGTTCATTGATGATGTCGATGACTTTGCTGTTGCGCAGGTCGCCGCAGTCTTCCTTGAAGGTCAAACCCAACACATTGACCTTGGCGCCTTTGATGTAGCTGCCCGAAGCGATCATGTTCTTGATCGTCTGCTCGGCAATGAACTTTGCCATGCCGTCGTTGATGCGCCGCCCCGCCAAGATGACCTGCGGGTGGTAGCCCAGCATGTCGGCCTTGTGTGTCAGGTAGTACGGATCCACACCAATGCAATGCCCACCCACCAGGCCCGGTTTGAACTTCAGGAAGTTCCACTTCGTACCCGCAGCTTCAAGCACTTCACTGGTGTCGATGCCGATCTTGTCGAAGATGATGGCCAGCTCATTCATCAGCGCGATGTTCAGGTCGCGCTGGGTGTTCTCAATGACCTTGGCGGCTTCTGCGGCCTTGATGGACGAGGCCCGGTGCACACCTGGAATGACGATCTTTTCGTAGAGCTGAGCCACACGCTCTAAGGTTGCAGGTGAGTCGCCCGAGACGATCTTCAAAATCTTGGTGAGGGTGTGTTCTTTGTCGCCGGGGTTGATGCGCTCTGGGCTGTAGCCGACAAAAAAGTCTTGCTTCCATTTGAGGCCCGATTCGCGCTCCAGCACGGGAATGCAGACCTCTTCGGTGGCGCCAGGGTAGACCGTGGACTCATAGACCACGGTGGCGCCCTTCTTCATGTGCCGCCCCACGCTCGTGCTGGCGCCGATGAGCGGGCGAAAATCGGGGATATGCGCTTCGTCCACGGGCGTGGGCACGGCCACGATGATCATGTCGGCCTCGGCCAACAGGGCGCCGTCATCGGTGTACACCGCGTGGGTAGCAGCCTGCACCTGGGCATCCGTCAGCTCACGCGACGGGTCAGTGCCGTTTTGGCAAGCGCTGACCTTGTGTTTGGAAATATCAAAACCAATGGTGCGCACATGCTTGCCAAATTCCACCACCAATGGCAAGCCGACGTAGCCCAGGCCAATGACTGCAACTGTGTTCATGCTCATATGCCTTCGCAAAAATATCTGTGAAATGAATGGCCTCAACGTTGCGCGCGTGTCTTGCGCAAGGCTTGCAGTAACTCGGGTAGGTGTTCTTGTGTAAATTGATCCAATTGGGCAGTGGTCTGCTTTTCGTCGTTGCCTTGGGCATACAACACGATGCTGGCACCGTCGTCACCTCGTCCGCCCAAACGCGCCAAGGCCGTGTAGACCTTGGCCAAGTAGTCACTCGCGGTCAGCTTGTCGTCAATCCAATAGATCTGCCAAGCCACGATCTGGGGCCGTGGGTTTTGTGACAGGCCAGGCGGCCCCTGCAAACTTGAGGCCCGAAGCCGTACTTTTTGCCCAGCAATGGTGACCTCGGGGGAGCTCAACGTCATCAAGTTCCACGCATGTTCTTCGGTGGGCGCAAGCGAGTTTCTCGAACTCACAAGTTTGCTGTCGTAGCTCTGAGCACGGTAGTAAGCGACATAGACACCTATGGCGCCGGAAGAACCGACATAGTTGCGTTGCTGCTGAGCGGTTGGGCGCTCAAACCGGGGGCTCCAATCGACCTGCGTCCCATCGCTGCCTTGCCAAGTCCCGAATGAAGTCGGCAAGGACAGACGCGGCTCGGCCACTGCATGGGCATCGCGGTCCAACCACAGCTTGCTCACAACGGAGACTCCGATGGTTGCAACGCTCAGCACCACAACCGCAGCCCACCGTCGCCGAGTAGGTGTGATGGCTGAGCCCTCTGAGGGCAGGGCCGCCATCAATTCATGGGCAGTGGCTTCAGGCTCAGACCAGCGTGCGCCCACCCAGAACATCAACATGATGACGACGCCAAAAAACACCCACCCGTAGATAAGGTGATCGACGCCCACAGCCAAGGTGTTGCTCGACAAATGGCCGATCATGACGATCATGTAGGCGCGCACCCAGTTGGCCACGATGGGCATCACGATGGACACGCCGATAAAGGCCATGCGGCGCCAAGTAGAGCGATAGTTCAAGTAGGCGAACAAAGTCCCCACCATCATTGAGGCAATGAGGTAGCGCACACCGCTGCAAGCTTCCACGACCGACCAATTGCCGGAGGGAATGACAAATTGCAGGCCCTCGCGGTAGACAGGAATGCCACTCAATATCAAGGCGGCGACGGTGAAGTCAGCGGTCGCCTCCATCAGGGTAGGCAACAAAAACTCGCCCACAGGAACCGCAAAGAAAAGAAACATCAGCGGAAAGGTAATGGCCGAAGCCACCTGCAAGCCCAGCACCAAGGGCACGGCCACGACCAGGGCCGCTACCAGGGCGAACTGCGTCACTGAATTGGCCACAACCAAGTCGCCGGCCAGCCACATCAAGCCCAGCAACAGCAGGGGCACGAGCAGCCAAGGCGCAGGACGCGGCACCATGGCTGCGAGCAATTCACGCTGCCGCCAAATCAACCACAGTGAAATGGGTGGGACGATGAAAGCGTGCGCGAATGTCTCGGAGCTCCACCAAATACCCACCATGGCCGCGGCCGAATCAGCATAAAAGAGCAGAGTGCTCAGCCAAACAATGGCCAAAGCAGCCAGCGCTTGGCGCCAGACCATGTAAGAACCTTGAGGCTGCGGTTTGGAATCCGCGGCGGGTTGCGTCGTCATGCCAAAACCCTGTTTTGCACAAGTCTGTTGATGTGCCGTTCCAACCCAGCCAGATGCGCATCCCAACTATAGGTTTGACGAACGCGCCGCTGCGCTGCAACGCCCATGGCCTTGGCCAGCGAAGGCGATTCAAGCAATGCGTTGACGCGTTGCACAAATTCCGCAGCGTCGTCGGCACTAAGAAGATCCTCACCGACAACAGCGTCAATAGCACTGGCGCACTCGATCGAGGTGACCACGGACTGCGCCATGGCCATGGCTTCGAGCACCTTGTTTTGAATGCCCCGCGCCAGACGCAATGGCGCAACCACAAGCGCCGCATGTTGCAAATAGGGTCGAACGTCAGGCACCGTGCCCGTGACATTCACCGCGCTCGATGCCAAGGCTCTTACCGCTGCAGTAGGGCTGCGGCCAACAATATGGAACCGCAGATCGGGCCAGCGTTGGCGCAAAGCGGGCAGCATCTCGTTAACAAACCAAATGACTGCGTCCACATTGGGCCAATAGTCCATGGCACCGGTGAAAACAATGGGCACTTCGCCCGCGGCAAATGGGCTCACTCGATAAGGGTCAGGCGCGAAATAGTCGGCGTCCACGCCGTTGCTCATGGGCTCAATGCTGGCGGCGCACTCGGGCGCTCGCCGCCGAAAAAGTTCAGTCTCCTTTTCGGTCACGAAGAAGGAAACTTGGGCCACCTTGGCCACGCTGCGCTCATAGGCCAACAATGTTTTGCCCTCTCGGGCGTACAGCCAAGAAAGCGGCCAAGGGTGTTTGGGTGCGTAGTCACTCCATTTGGCGGAGTCAACGTCCACAAAGTCCACCAGGGTGGGCAGGTTGATTCGGTTCACCGCGTACTGCGCCATGCCCGACGAGAACACGATGGCCGCGTCAATGTGCTCGCGGGCCAAAAGGCTGTCGACCCAGGCCTTCATCTCAGCGTCGTGGTAATAGCGCAAGGTCAAAGACTCTCCCGTGACAAGTCCCACCAAGCTGGCTACGCGGGCCAGCCGGGGCCGAAGCGGAACGACTTTCAGCCCAGTGCACAAAGCCCGCAACGTGTCAATGTGCTCAGCGTCGTCGGGGTCGTCGATGAACGTACCCAGAAAAACCCGGTGGTTCGCCACCAAGTGCTTGAGCAGGTGATAGGAACGCACCTTGTCACCTTTGTTGGGTGGGTAGGGCAGGCGATGCGCCAAGTACAGCAGGTTGGCCACGCGCTACCCCAAACTTCTAACCACAAAAGGCCCCAACCAATTCGCCACACCAATGGGTAGGCGTCGCCAAGTCTTGATCAGCAACTTGTATTTGGCGTTGTTGGGGTTGTTCTGCGGCACGGCGTCACGTTTGTAGAGTTGGTATTCGTAGTGCAGCGGTGTGGGCTCAAAGCCCCAATTCTTTTTGAACGAGAAGGACCCCGTCCCTTGTTTGCTGCGGCCGTAATCAAAGGTCTTCAGACCCCGCGCGCAGGCCCGGCGCATCAATTCCCAGTACTTGAAGTCGTTGGCCGCAGTGTCGCGAGCTGCTTCGGCGTCGCCGGCGTAATACGGCAGGACTTCATCGCGAAAGTAAAAGCTCATCACGCTCGACAAGGGCGTGCCGTCGGCGGCCTCCACGGTGAGCACTTCGCAATCAGCGCCGAATTCATCGCGCAGTGCCTGAAAGTATTTTTTGGGCATGGCGGGCGTGCCATGACGATGAACGTTGTCGGCGTAGAGCACAAAAAACCGCTCGACATTCAAGTCAAGCTCGCTCTTCAATTCGTTCTTGATGCCCTTGCGCACCATGGCGCGCTGCTTGCGCGGAATGGCCAGCATGTTGGCCTCTTCGGTGGGTTCAATGGCTTTGCGAAAGGTCACGTACAAGTCTTGCAAGGGCCAGTCGGCGTGACGTTGCCGGATGTGCCGCAACTCCAAGTGCTGAACCCCGAGTTGGCTTGCCAATATTTGCGCATGCGCTTCCAATAGCTCAGCCGCTTCCTCGCTGTGACTCAAGACACCACCATAGACGGCAAAGGGTAAGCTCGTGAGTGCATTGCCGAAGAGCCAACTTTTGACATGACCCAATGGCAAAACGCCTTCAATGGCGCCGTCGCGTTCGGCGTAGAAGAAGTAGGTGTTGTGGCCGAAGGCTCGCGATATCACCGCTTGCCAGCCAGCGCGATGGAAAAACGTGGCCTCGGGGTGGCCAAGGACATAGGCGTCCCATAGCGCTATGTTGCGGGCGTCGTCAGCGGCGAGTCGGTGGAGTTTCAGCACAGCCGTGAAGTGTCACGGACGCAGCGCTGTGTTTGTCATCGGCGATGGTTGCGACTGGCCTTGGCTGAGAAAAATGTCATCCATCCGGCCCCAACGAAAGTCGGTCAGGAGTCTTTGCAGCTTGGACTCGTTGCTTGAGATGTTGACGTAGTGACGAAACCGAGTTCGGGCATCGATGCCCGCGATGCGCGGTTGCTCAGCATCGATCTCCCAAGGGTGGAAATAGAAGATGGCGGCTTGCTGGTCTTGCTGGTTAACACGGCGCAACATCCAGCGCGACAAGGCATAGGGCAAGAGCCTGAAATAACCGCCCCCACTGCTGGGCAAGTTGCGGTTCATCAAGCGCAGGGTGGTGATCGGGACTTCCAACAATCCGCAGTCGGCCTGGTAAGCAAAACGAGGCGAATCGGGCATGCCGTAGTGATCATGGGCAATGGGGTAAATGCTGGAGCTGTATCGATGGCCCGATTGCAATAACGCATCGAAGGCCCAGAGGTTGCCCAGGCCAATCGAAAAACTCGGTGCGCGGTAGCCCAGGATGGCCGCGCCAGAGAGGTCTTCGAGAATCTTCTTGGCGCGATCGATGTCGGTGGTGAAGGCTTTGCGGTCGAGGTCACTGGCACGCTCGTGGCCATAACCGTGGCTGGCTAACTCATGACCTTGGTCGACGATGGCGCGCACCAGTTGCGGGTGGCGCTCTGCGATCCAGCCCAAAGTAAAAAATGTCGCTTTCACCTGATGTTGCGCAAGCATGTCGAGGATGCGGTGGACGTTGCGCTCCACACGACATTCACGCGCTTCCCAGTCGTTGCGCGCGATGTAGGGTGCAAAGGCCGAGACCTGAAAGTAGTCCTCAACGTCAATCGTCAAGGCGTTCGCGATGGTAGGGGCCAGCATGGCGAGTTGACTCAGCTCAAGGGACCGGATTGCAACCACGTCCACAGGTCGGCAGCAATGCGTTCGGCGGCATGGCCGTCCCAATATTCCGGCACACGTCCTTGTTTGCCACGGCCTTGAAGGATGTCGGCGACACCTTGCAAGATGGCCGTTTTGTCGCGCCCCACCATGGTGTTGGTGCCTTGCTCCACGGTGATGGGACGCTCGGTGTTTTCGCGCATCGTCAAACAGGGCACGCCCAGCGCAGTGGTTTCTTCTTGCAAGCCGCCGGAGTCAGTCAAGACAAGCCGCGCGTTGGCCATCAGGCCCACCATCTCCAAGTAACCCTGAGGTGGCAAGACGGCCATGCGTTGCGGGTTGAGCAACGCCGACAAGCCAAAGCGCTCGATGTTGGCCTTGGTGCGGGGGTGCAAGGCGAAAACCAAGGGCAGATCTTGCGCGACCTCACCCAAAACCTTCAGCAAGGACTCCAAGGTGGCGGGGTTGTCGACATTCGATGGGCGGTGCATGGTGACAACGCCGTAGCCTTGTGGGTGTGTCAATAGGCTGACGTCTTGCCCGTGTTGGCGCAGCGTGTCGGCGGCAGCGCGCGCTACGCTGCGGCTGGCCAGCAAGGAATCGATCATCACGTTCCCTGCAAAGCACACCCGACTCTCGGCAACACCTTCACGCACAAGATTGGCCAGCGCGCTGCGCTCAGTGGTGTAAAGCCTATCGGCAACTTGATCAGTCAGGACACGGTTGATCTCTTCGGGCATCTTGCGATCCCAGCTGCGCAAGCCAGCTTCTACGTGCACCACGGGCACACCCTTCTTGACAGCAACAAGGGTGCAAGCCAAGGTCGAATTCACGTCGCCCACCACCACCACGCACGATGGTTTGTGCGAATCCAGTGCGGGCTCAAATCGCCGCATGACTTCGGCCGTTTGCACGGCATGTGTGCCCGAGCCAACTTCAAGATTGATGTCTGGGCGGGGCAGCCCGAGGTCGTCAAACAAGCGGTTGCTCATGTCTTGGTCATAGTGCTGACCGGTGTGCACGAGCAACGCCTTCATGGGCGGCTCATGCGCGGCCAGCGCACGCAAAATCGGCGCCATCTTCATGAAGTTGGGGCGCGCACCCACAACACACATCACTGGTCCGGCCAGTGACAACAAAACATCGGTACTCATTTGGTGTTGTCGTCCGCAGGACGCGAAGCGACATTGACCAGTTTTTGTAGCATGGCCAAGGTCTGTAAGTTGATGCGTTCCAGGCGCAACAGGCTGCGTTCCAGGCGTTGTAACTGGTCGGAACGCTGGTCGGCAGTGAGCGCCGCAATTTGTTTGGTCGCCGCTTCGGCGTCGGCCGCGTCCAGCTTGATCCGTGTCAGGTCGACATCAACATCGGTGAGCATGGCCACCGTGTCGCCAGTGTGCGTCGCGGCCACCACGGCACGCTGCGGCACCTCGGATTCGGACGCCATTTCGCGCGTGACCTCGCCCACATCGTCGACGCTGAGCTCTTCCCGATTCGCCAAAAAACCCAGCAACAGCAAGCGGTCGCAAATGGAATTGATGCGCCTTGGAATGCCGCCACTGGCTTTGAAAACAGCGTCAAAGACCCCGGCGCCAAAAGTTGGTTTGCCGTTCGCACCAGCGCACTTCAAGCGATGCAAAACGTACTGTTGAGTCTCGTCAAGATCGAGCGGCCCAATGTGACAAGTGGCGGCAACCCGCTGACGAAATTGCTCCATTTCCGGGCGTTGCAAGATCTCTCGAAACTCGGGTTGCCCGATCAAGAAACTCTGCAAAAGGGCTTGATTGCCAAATTGAAAATTCGACAACATGCGCAGCTCCTCTACTGCGCGAGGCGTGAGGTTTTGCGCCTCATCAACCACCAACAAACAGCGTTTGCCCTTGCTGGTTTGGCTGATGAGAAAGGCTTCGAGGGTGATGAGCAACTCTGATTTGGGCACGTCCTTGACGCGGAAACCAAAGGCCGCACCAACCATGCGCAAAGTGTCTTCGGCGCCAAGTTGTGTGGTCACCAAGTGGCCGGCCACGACATTGGTGCCGTGCAAGCCTTCAATCAAGGCGCGCAACACAGTGGTCTTGCCAGCACCGATTTCACCGGTGATGACGATGAAGCCTTCATTGCGCGACACACCGTATTCAAGGTAGGCCTTGGCACGCCGATGCTGCTTGCTCCCGAAGAAGAAGTTTGGGTCCGGGTTGAGTTGGAAGGGCTTGCTGGTCAAGCCATAAAACGCTTCGTACATGGTTAGAACCGATAGCTGAGCATGGCGGTGGCTGCCGACTCGGAATAAGGCAGGAAGGCGCTGGTAAAGACAACATGCCGCAGGGTAACGCTCAGCGAGGTCTTGAACGCAATTTGCGTTGTTATGGCAGCCGTCAGGTTGCGCTGACCGGTACCGCGCTGGGTGCCGTTACTGGCAGTCACCGACTCGCTATAGCCCAAGGTCGCCGTTGTCGTGGGCGTCAGCTGATAACCTGAATTGAAGCTGTAACCATGTTGCTGAATCCGTTCAACCAGTGAAAAGTCGTCAACTGCGGGGCTGGTCTTGTCCAGACGACGGGTATCGCTGGCAAATACCGTCACGGCGAAGTTCAGCCGTTGTCCTTGCAGCGAATACGAAGCATCTTGCTGGCGCTTGAGCGTCAGCGCGTTGGAAATGAAACCGCCCTGCGAAGCCAGCAAAGTGCGAATCAACAGGTCCCGCTGTTCGGGATCGGGAATCTGACTGGCCAACTGAACGAAAAGTTGGTCATAGGCCTTTACCGTTTCCACAGCAGGTGCACCACGCCCGTTGCCAGAGGACTCGTCTCGCGAATCGCTAAATCGAATCAAAGACCTCGACATCCGATGCTGGAAACTGACGGAATGCCCGTTGCCAAAATACCGCCGGTCGAATTGCGCCGTGAACTGCGTTCGAGGGCTGGGGATCCACTCGGCACCAAAACCCCAGGTCGTGGAGGCTTGTTGGTTGCTGGAAAGCGCATTGCTGGATTCGCGCCCCGCACGTAAG
Source organism: Rubrivivax sp. (assembly GCA_043776165.1). GTDB lineage: Bacteria > Pseudomonadota > Gammaproteobacteria > Burkholderiales > Burkholderiaceae_C > Rubrivivax. Next base: position 9,029 of record JAYVRO010000414.1, read on the forward strand.
GAGAACCGCAATTCCGGGTTCGGCGCCATGGTGAGACTCAGACCGGCTGAATCCAATGAAGTACTGCGTCCACCCGTGTAAGCGGTAGACGACTTGCCTGTGCTGAGCGACCAACCGAATACACCGGATTTACCGGAAACTGACAACGAACCCGAACCGCTGGTACTGTCGGCTGCCGATGAAGACGTGCCGCTTGTTTTGGTATAGCCCAGCTTGGCTGACAACTCCGCCACGTCAGACAAATTGCTCCTGAAGGTCGGACCAATCTGAATGGTTCGGAATTCGGTGCGATTGCCATTCGGAGCAGAGGGGATTGTCGGCTGCACGCCAAACGCCGAGATACTCTGTTGCGACGCACTGGCGCTCATGTCAACGTATAAATGCCGCTCAATGGCTTCGGCTACAAATGCCGCCCTCAATGCGTTCTGTGCCTGATTGCGCGACGACTCGCGCGCATAAACAAACGCATTGATCGAATAATCCAGCGACCCTTGAATTCGGCCGCTTCGGCTGGAAATTCTCAGGTTTGGACTGATCTGAGTGATCAGATCCCCCTGCGGATCCTGCGAGCGGAGGTCGCGGTTGTCAGTCAATATCTGCGAGACCGAGAAGCCCGGCGTGATACTGAAAGCAGGCAGGCCCGTGTTGGTCTGCGCAAAAGCGGGCAATGCGACAGTCAGCGCAATGGACAAACTACCAACGAGGTCTGCACCGTGCCGGGACTGTCGCACACACGAAATGAAGCGCAATTTCTTCATGGGAGCTGATCAACGCTTGTCTTGACGTGAATCAGCCGCCATCGTGTCCGGAAAATTGGTGTTCGTGCCGTAGCCAGTACCGTAACCCGTGTCATTGCCATACCCGTAGCCGTACCCATAACCATAGCCGTAGCCATAGCCGTACGCCGACGTATCCGTGCGCGCGCGATTGAGAATCATCATCTTTACTGGGCAAGCTTCAATGGTCGCCAAGGCTTGTTGAACTTCAGATTGCAAAGTTCGCCCCGCATGAACAACCAACACGATTTGCCCCATTTGAGTTGCAAGGACCCGACTCTCGGTGGTCAGCAACAAGGGCGGCGAATCCACGATTACGATGCGGTCGGCATAGCGCTTTGCAATGTTGTTCACCAGCCGTGACATAGCTTCACTGGCCAGCAATTCAGTCGCTTTCAAGTGGGGCGTGCCACTGGGCAGGACCGTGAACTTGTCGACATTGGTGCGCAAGAGCACATCGGCCATTTCGGCCTTACCCTCCAGTATGTCGAGCAAACCAGGACTGGGTGGCAAGCCAAGTACGCGGAGCACAGATGGCCGTGCCACGTCGGCGTCAACCAACATAACCGTGTGATCCAGCTCAGCCGCGATACTCATGGCCAAGTTGATCGAGGTGAAACTTTTGCCCTCTCCGGCCATGGCACTGGTGACCATGATCAAGTTGCCATGCTGAAGCTTTGACGCCCCTTTGCCAAGAGCATTGCTGATCAAGGGACGCTTGATGACACGGAATTGATCTGCCATGCGCGAACGCGGCGCACTGGGCACAACGATGCCGGCGGCCGCAATTGTCTCCAGATCAAGTTCAACCTTGCGCGAGACGTAAACCGGCTCCGCTTCGACAGGCAATGCTGACGATGAAGCAGAAGGCGTTGCCACCTGCAACGCTTCGTCCAATTTCACGTTATGCCCGACCGCCAAATTTGATCCATCGGTAGCCGACAAGGAAGAAGACCGCATCTCCGGCACCGTGATGCCAGCCTGCCTTAATTGCTCGAGCCGCCGCGCTGCCTGTTCAATCAAACTACTCATAGGATTAGCCGTTACGTGTGACAACAAGCATGGCGATGAGACCGATGGCAAAAACGCCAACAAGCCCACCTGAAGCACCAACAAACCGATAGAGACTCATGCGTTCACGGTGTCGATCCAGGTCGTTCAAGACGATGGACACAACACCTAGTACGGGCAATCCCGTCTTAGCCCTCAATTCGCCACCGTCCAAGAACACCGGGCGCATTTGGCTGGCGACGAAAGCCAAGAAGAGCCCCAGCGCCAAGCCAGCCATCATGGGCAGAGGGATCAACAACAGGCGGTTTGGAGAGACTGGTTTGGGTGTCACCCTGGGCGGGTCGATCAAACGAAAGTCTGCAACGCCAGAAGCAACTTCAAGTTCCCCTGACATCACAGCCGATTGCCTGCGCGCGACCAGATCTTCATAGTTCTTTTTGGTGATGCTGTAGTCGCGGTTCAATTGCGCAAACTCGGACTCAAGCTGGGGTGCGGTTTTTAGTTGTATTCGGGCCGCACCCAATCGACTTGCGTACTCGCCGACCCTGGCCTTGAGTGCAGCGACTTGCACTTCGGCGCTTGCCAACATGCGGCCGAGCTCTTGAACCGCCAAGTTGCTGCTGCTGCCGCCCAACGCGCTATTCGACGGTGCAGTCATGGCCACACGGCGCAACTCAGCGACTTCCTTTTTCTTCTGTTCTTCAAGCTCTTTGATCAAGCGCTTGGTCGCGACGATATCGGGATGCTGATCGGTGTAGCGTTGCAAAAGCCCGTCAAGGTTTCGTTTTTGCATGTCAATGCGCGCGTCAATCTCAGGGGTTGCAACGCTCACAGCTGACTCTTGCAAGAGACTCTGCGTTGCCCCTTGCACGGACGACTTCTCTGCACTGAGTTGGGTCTTGGCGGCATCTCGGGCGTTTTCAGCTTCGCGCAATTGCAGTTTGGCCTGCTCCAACTGCCCGCTGATCTCCGTCAACCGTCCTGTGGAGTCTTTGCCATCGGGACTCTGCAACTCCAAATTGCGCAACTTAAATTCCTTGAGACGCGACTCAGCTTCTTCGAGCTTGGCTTCGTACTGCTTGATCTGTTCATTTAAAAAGGTCTTGGCCGAATCAGAGTCCTTGCGACTGGCGCCGAGACTGGATTCAACGAAAATTGACACCAAAGACTGAATGACTCGCTTGGCCTTGTCTTGATCGGGGTCACGAAAAGCCAATGAATACAAATTGTCGCGCCCTGTGTTTCTAATTTGAATGTCGCGGGTGAGGCGTTCGATCAGCGCTTCTTGTTCAACTTTGGAATCCGTCTTCAGGTCAACATCAGCCATGCGGATCAGTTTTTCAAGGTTGGGCCGACTGATGAGCGTTCGGCTCAACATGCCAATTTGCTGCTCCACATTGGGCTGCACAGTCAGTCCGGCCATCAAGGGCTTCAGAATGGATTGAGTGTCAACGTAGATCCGGGCCGACGCTTCAAATTGGTCAGGGATCTTGAATACCACCGCGACTCCCACCAAGGCGACAAGCCAAGCCACGGCAACCCCCGGCCAGCGATATTTCCACATACCGCGCGCAAAGGTTTTAAGTTGTCGGAGGATCTCTTCCATGGCTGCAGGCCTTCTAGGCGTTCATCGGGTTATTTCGGACGATGCGGCAAAAGCTAAAGCTCTTGCCGCGCGGCTAGCCGAAAAAGTTTAAAAGAAACTCTGCGGGATGATCAAAATGTCCCCAGCTTTCATTTCGACATTGGCTGATACATCGCCGCGCTTGAGCAAATCTTTGATGCGCACTGAATACTGCTTGTTGCCCTCGAAATTGCGCAGAATCGTGGCGCCATTGCCCGCCGCGAAGTCGGTGAGTCCCCCGACAGCGATCATCACGTCAAGCAGAGTCATCTTGCTCTTGTACGGCAAAGCTTGTGGTCGTGCCGCCTCGCCGACCACCCGAATTTGCTCGCTGTACGGTCCTACAAAGCCCGTGACGAGCACGGTGACGATGGGATCACGAACATATTTACCGAGAACCTTTTCGACATCCCGCGCCAATTGCACAGAGTCTTTGCCCTGAGCTACCAATTCGTCTACCAAAGGCGCGGTTATCTTTCCATCCGGCCTCACGGGGACCGCCATGGACAACTCGGGGTTACGCCAGACGATGATGTTGAGATTGTCACCTGGGCCGATGACGTAGGAGTAGTCCACCGAGTCGATTTTGGCAGGCGCTGGTGGGTAGCTTGGTGTGCTTGCGCAGCCCAACAATGACGCCAGCACAGAAGCCAAACAAATTTGAGCAGTGAACCGAGTTAACTTAAGCACTTTTGGAACCCTCTATCGGCGCTAGAACGGCCATTTAACCGCTGGCTATGACCGCCAACCATGCGGGCACCTCACAGCCATCGGAGTCAGAAGCCAACCGTCAGAGCTGGCAGCAATTTGGATCGAAATGATGGCATACAACCGCCACGTTGCTCCACGATAGGCGACCTGTGAAAGCGACTGAAAGCACACTATTCACGATCATCGTCCTTGTCCACGGTCAGTGACTACCAATTGCCTTGCCCAGCCCCGGCCGTCATGCGATTGACGTAGCATGTACCGACCTTGCAGTCGGCTGGGGGACCGCGATAGAAGCCGGCGCCCTTAGAGGCGCTACAACGTTGGGGCGGACCAACGCAGCACAGCGGCACATCGCCAATTGGGTGTGCGGAAACTTTGTGCAGGGCGACGGGCCGCTGGCGCTACCAATGAAGGATCCATGCTTTGATACATTTTCGATTCTTCCGTTGCGTTACAGCGCTCGTTGTGCTGCTCTCCTTTGTTGGCTGTGACGGCAAGTCTGGCGTCACCTCAGTTGAAGCAGTCCGCGAATATTTGACAAAGCGAGATTTCAGCGCCGCTGTCGTTGCTTCCAAGAGTTTGCTTCAGTCAGATCCCCGTTCAGCCGAAGCAAGGTACCTGCTTGGTCGCGCGCTTTTTGGCGTTGGTGACCCCAACACTGCGGCAGTAGAACTGCGTAAGTCTTTGGAAAATGGACACCCTGCCTCTGAGGCAGTGCCCTGGTTGGCAAAGTCCATGCTGGCCAGGCGCCAATACAAGCAACTGATTCAGGAATTTGCCAAGACCGAATTGACAAGTCCGAGTGCGCATGCCGAACTTCGCACGGCGATTGCCTCGTCGTACGCCTTGCTGGGGGATTTGGCCGCCGCCAGGCGAGCAATAAACGTTGTTCTTGAATCGCAGCCAGACAGCGCTGATGCGCAGCTTTTTAATGCCCGATTGCTGGCAGTGGAGGGCCAGATTGACAAAGCACGGACAGCGGTCGAACCGGTATTGAATCACGACAATAAAAATGCCGATGCATGGTTGCTCAAAGCGGAGTTAAGTTTGCTGGGAAAGCCTGACAGCGATGACGCGGTCAAGGCCTTCACTGCGGTACTTAATATCGAGCCCAAGAGCCTTGCTGCACGATCGGGACTCTTTTCAATAGCCCTTCGCAAGCGTGATCTTGATGCGGCAAAAAAACAGCTTTCGGAGTTGCGGTCAAACTACCCCAAACACCCCAGCACGTTGTTGATGGAAGCCGAATTGGCTTTCCTCAATAGTGACTTCGGAAACGCTCGGCAAATCACACAAGCTTTGCTGGGCCAGTTTCCGAATAATGCCCGTGCACTCCAGTTGGCTGGGGTCGTCGAGCTCAACCTCAACTCTTTGCGGCAAGCCGAAATGCTACTCGGCAGAGCTGTCAAACTGGTGCCTGATGAGGTCGCGCCCCGGCTGCTGCTGGCACAG
>JAYVRO010000415.1:0-4066 GCA_043776165.1 Rubrivivax sp.
GTGCCTGCCGCACGCAAAGTGCTGGCCAAAGCGGGTTTGACGGTGGACGACATCGACTTGTGGGAAATCAACGAAGCCTTTGCCGTGGTGGCTGAAAAGTTCATTCGCGACTTGAAGCTCAACCGCGACAAGGTCAACGTCAACGGCGGTGCCATGGCTCTGGGCCACCCGATTGGCGCCACGGGCTCACTGCTCATCGGCACCTTGCTCGACGAGTTGGAGCGCCGTGATTTGAAGCGTGGCTTGGTGACCATGTGCGCGGCTGGGGGCATGGCACCAGCCATCATCATTGAGCGGGTCTAGGCGCGGGGGAAACGCGCTGGAGGTGCGCCTGCGAGTGCCTGCTGGACGTCGCTCAAGTCAACGCTGTGGTGCCACGCCCAAGCGCGGTTGCCACACCCAGCCCGAGCGCAAGACCAATGAGGCCAGCAGCGTAACGACAGCCTCGTTGTCTGCGCAGGCGGCTCCCGCCGGTGTGAGCCGTACTTGGTCGCCATCGAAGCGCATGGCTGCGGTCGTCAACGGCGCGTCTTCCAGCATCGTGGCTTGCAGGGTCAAGCTCCACACACGTTGTGCATCGGGGCGGGTGGCATTGAGGATGGGGTCACCAACACGGCGCATGTTGCGTTCGGCATCGTCCAACGGCACAGCGCTGCGGGCTTGCACACGCTCGGTCACGTCGACGGTACGGTGAGCCTCGTCCAGCACCAGGCTGATGGTCAGGCATCGGCTGCCGTCTTGTTCTTGCGTTTGTGCAGCGTCGCGGTGTTGCACTTCGAACCAAGCCGTTTGGCGCGACGCGTCAACCTGCAGCTGCCACCGCGGCTGCAGGCTGCGCAACGACGACAGCCGTGCCAGCAGATGCGCAGCCCCCACGGGCGGGATCGCCCCGCTGGGCTCTACCCGCGTGGCCCTGCGTGCCCACGCAGGCAATTGCGTCAAAAACAAACCAATGTGGATGGTCAACGCCAGGCCGCAAATCAAAGCTGTGGTTAGCGCGGAAGCCTGGGTGAGCTGTTCAGCGCCCCACATCAATTGCAAGACCGGCACCATCAGCGTGGCCGCCATGACACGCACCACGTACTGGCGACGATCCAGCTGCGACGCGTTGGCCAACACAACCCCCAGCACAGCCGGGGCAGCGCACAGCAAGACGTCCAGGGGCGACAGCGACGCGCCACCCCAGCGCTGCAATACCAGCGCCAAAGCCAGGCCCCACACCGCCAGATATGCAACGCCCAACCAACCCAGCAAGCGCAGGCTGGGCCATTGCCACAGTGCGGCGCTGGCGGGCGGCTGAAGGGCGGGCGAAAAACTCACGTCGTTGTTCATGATTTGAGCTCGGCTCAGTGGGGTCAGCGTAGCGGGTTGGGCCTCATGGTGAGCAGAGTTGGCATGACGACTTTGCGCCGTTGTCACGGACCCAGGCTCGCAATAAATTCATCGCGCTCAAGCGACAGCGCAGCGCCTTCGCCGCCGCTGGTGGCAAGGCTTGCGGGCCTGTGATGCTGAGTTGGACGAGACGTTGGCCGTCTTCAAAAAATGCGAAGTGGCTGAACATGGGGCCGAGATCGCTCTCGCTGGTGAATTGACCCAAGACAGCGGGCATGCCACCCACCTCACCCACGCCCAGCGCTTGCGGCGCTACCCCGTGCTGTTGCATCAACCAGGTCGCCCAGTCCAACACCGTGCCGTTGTCGTATGCTGGCCTTGCTGCGGCAGAAAACACCAAGTTCGCGATGCGCGAATCAAAGTGCGCGTTTGTGCTCAGCGAGGACGACATGGCGGGGCTCCAATACTGCGTTGGCTCAACGGATCGGGCCCACCAAGGTTTGAGCCCGACGCGCAGTGTGGGTGCGGCAGGATTCAGCCGCGTGTCAAACGCCCGCTGCTGTGTTTCATGTGTTGCGCGCGCTGCAAAGACGGCGCCATCCGCCCGGCGCCGCCACAAACCATGTCAAATGTTAATCAACGCGCCGCCATGCGGATGGCACCGTCCAGGCGAATGCTCTCGCCATTGAGGTACACGTTGGTGGCAATCGTCTCCACCAAATGGGCGTACTCGTCGGGCCTGCCCAAACGCTTGGGGAAGGGCACGGCCGCTTCCAGGGCCTCAATGACCTTGGGCGACGCGCCGGCCACCAAGGGCGTGGCAAACAGGCCCGGCAAGATGGTGTTGACGCGCACGCCCTCGCCCATCAGGTCGCGCGCGATGGGCAGGGTCATGCCCACCACACCGGCCTTGGACGCGCTGTAGCTGGCCTGCCCCATCTGGCCGTCTTGCGCGGCAACAGAGGCCGTGTTGACGATGCAGCCTCGCTCACCGTCGTCGAGCATGGACAAGGTCAACATGCCGGCGGCTGACTTGGCAATGCAGCGAAAAGTGCCGATCAAATTGATCTGCACGATGCGCTCGAAATTGGCCAGCGGAAAGTGCTTGATCTCGCCCGTGGTGCGGTCGCGGCTCGCGGTTTTGACGGCGTTGCCTGTGCCTGCACAGTTCACCAAGAGGCGCTCTTGGCCATGCGCTGCGCGGGCTTTGATGAAACCTGCGTCCACCATCTCTTCATTCGTCACGTCGACCTTGCAAAACACGCCGCCAATCTCTTTGGCAACGGCTTCGCCTTTGGTCTCGTTGAAGTCAAAGATGGCAACACGAACACCGTGCGAGGCCAAGCGTCGCGCAGTGGCTTCACCCAAACCTGAAGCACCACCGGTGATGACGGCGCAGACCGAAGAGTCGAGTTTCATGACATAAATTCCTGTAGTCAGAGTTAACAGATAAAAGCGGATAAACCGAACGCAATGCTAGCCATCATTGCGACGATGGGCCTGGTGGTGCCACCTGGTCTGGCATGCGCCAACCCAGCAGCTCGGCCAATCGGCAGACGACCCACTGCGCCTCGGGCGGTGACACCGTGGCCTGGCCCGCCAAGAGCCCCTTGTGCATGCGCTGCAGCACGTCTTCTTCGGTGATACCCAGGTCCCACAGCGTGGTGCTGGCGTGGTCGGTTAGAAGTGTGGCAAGGTCTTCGCAAAATTCATAGCGCGCCGTTATTTCGTCGCGCGGCGCACTGGGTTTGCTGCGCCCAGGCAGCACAAATAGTGCAATGAATGAGGGCGCAACGATGAACTGGTTGTCGTCAGACATGAGGCATTGTGTTGCCCTGGTGACGCGGCTTGGCGACGCGGGTTACTACAATTTTTTTGCGCTCCCCCCATGAACCTCTGCATCAGTCTCCCCAACCCATGACGCCTACCGCACAGCTTTCAGAACCCCTCACCTTGGCCCGTGGCCCAGCCTGGCCGCACCGCATAACACTGGCGCCGCTCACCAACTGGCAAAGCCATGCCGATGGCACGCTGGGCGAGGACGAATACCGTTGGCTCACGATGCGCGCGCAAGGCGGTTTTGCCCTGACCATGACCTGTGCCGCTCACGTGCAGCAAGGGGGTCAGGGCTTCCCAGGGCAACTGGGAATCTGGTCTGACGCGCACTTGCCAGGCTTGACGTGTTTGGCGCAGGGCATCAACAGCGCGGGCGGTGTGTCGGCCGCGCAAATTCAGCACTCTGGCCGTCGCTCCGACACGAAGCTCACGGGGCAACAACCGGTGGCACCCTGGGATGACGCCGAGACCGGCGCGCGTGCCTTGACCACGGCCGAAGTGCATCAACTCGTTGAAGACTTCATCCTGGCTGCTGTGCGCGCACAAAAGGCGGGCTTTCATGGCGCAGAGTTGCATGGCGCTCATGGTTATTTGCTGGGTCAATTTCTTGACGCACAAAACCAGCGAAGCGATGGTTTTGGTGGTTCGTTTGAGCACCGCACACGCGTGCTCATGGCCATCATCGACGGTGCTCGCAGCCGCACAGGCAGCCACTTTCAGCTCGGCGTGCGCTTGTCGCCCGAGCGATTTGGCGTGACCATGGCCGAGTCGTTGGCGCTGGCGCAAGACCTCATGACGGGCGGCCTGATCGACTACTTGGACATGTCTTTGTGGGACTCCTTCAAACTGCCCATCGAAGACGCATACAAAGGCCAGGTGTTGATTGATCACTTTGCCG
>JAYVRO010000416.1:0-4026 GCA_043776165.1 Rubrivivax sp.
AAGTACCACCTGCCCAAGCTCGGGGCGTTCATCGTCTACGTGCTGATGATTGCCATCTTGCTGTGGCGCCCGCGCGGCCTCTTCACCAGCGACGGCGCCAAGTGAGCAACGCGGCGCAACAACAACTGCTGGCGCCCTCGCGCTGGCGCGTTTGGGAAGTGGCCTTGTGGGCCGCCATCTGGGCCGCGCCGGTGCTTTTTGCGCAACACGCGGCGCTCATCAACGACGTCGCCATCCTGGCGCTCTTTGCGCTCTCACTTGACTTGATCTTGGGCTTTGCGGGCATCGTGTCTCTGGGCCACGCGGCTTTTTTTGGCGTCGGCGCTTACGGCGCCGCGCTGTTTGCCAAACACGTGATGCCCGACCCGCTGGTGGGCTTGATGGTGGCCATGGTGGGCGGCGCAGCGCTGGGCGCCATCACCAGCCCCATGATCGTTCGCGGCACCGACCTCACGCGCCTGATGGTGACCATGGGCGTGGCCCTGGTGTTGCTGGAGTTGGCCAACAAGTTCGACAGCCTGACGGGCGGCGCCGATGGCCTGCAGGGTGTTGTGCTTGGCCCTTTGTTCGGCACGTTTGAATTTGATTTGGGCGCACGTGTGGCTTCGTTCTACTCGCTGGCTGTGCTCTTCATCGTCTTCTTGTTGCTGCGCCGCGTGGTGCATTCACCGCTGGGCGTGTCGCTGCAAGCGCTGCGCGACAACCGCCTGCGCTTGTCGGCCATCGGCATGTCGGTCAACGGGCGATTGGCCGCCGTGTACACGCTGAGCGGTGCCCTGGCCGCAGCCGCAGGTGCACTCCTGGCGCAGACCACAGGCTTTGCATCGCTCGATGTTTTTGAGTTCCACCGCAGCGCAGATGTCATGCTGGCGCTCATCATTGGCGGCGCGGGTTGGCTCTGGGGAGGGCTCATCGGGGCCATGGCCTTCAAGGTCATGCACGACTTGTTGTCCAGCATCACGGCGCAATACTGGACGTTTTGGCTAGGTGCCTTTTTAGTCGTGTTGATGCTCGTGGGCCGCGACCGCTTGTTCAAACCGTGGACCTGGCGGCGCGGGGGCAAGCCGAAGCTCAAGCCATGACCGAGGTCGTCCTGCAAACCCACGCGTTGGTGAAGCGCTTTGGTGGCATCACCGCCACCCACGATGTCTCGCTCAGCATTCATCGCGGCGCAAGACACGCGCTCATTGGGCCCAATGGCGCTGGCAAGACCACGCTCATCAACCAGCTCACGGGCGTACTGGCGCCCAGCGCTGGCCGGGTTGAACTGCATGGCCGTGACATCACTGCGATGGCGCCGCACAAGCGCGTTGCCCTGGGTCTCGTGCGGACCTTTCAGATCAACCAACTCTTTGGCACGCTCACGCCTTTGCAATGTTTGGCCATGGCGATAACAAGCCGCGAGGGCAGGGCGCACCGCTGGTGGCGGCCTTTGGGAAGCGACGTCACCCTGGCCAGTGAATGCAACGCGTTGCTCGCTCAGTTTCGCTTGCAAGAACACGCGCACCAGGCCACCCAGGAACTGCCTTACGGTAAACGTCGATTGTTAGAAATTGCGCTGGCAGTGGCGATGCGCCCCAGCGTGTTGTTGCTCGACGAGCCCGCCGCAGGCGTGCCCGCAGCCGAGCGCCAAGACATCCTGGCCACCGTGGCGGCCCTGCCTGCCGATGTGGCTGTGGTGCTCATCGAACACGACATGGATTTGGTCTTCAGCTTTGCCACGCGCATCACCGTGCTGGTGAACGGCGCTGTGCTCACCGAAGGCACGCCCACGGTCATCGCGGCCGACCCCCGTGTCAAAGCCGTGTACCTGGGCGAAGCCCCCGTCCAGCGTGGCTGAACTACTTTTAGACATCCAGGGGTTGAGCTGCGGCCACGGTGAATCGACCGTGCTCAGCGACATCAACTTTTCACTTGAGGCAGGCCAGTCACTCGCCTTGTTGGGCCGCAACGGCACGGGCAAAACCACGCTGATTGACACCGTGGTGGGCGTGGCACAACGCCACGCTGGGCGCATCACTTTGCAAGGTCGCGATATCCACACTTTGCCCGCACACGAACGTGCCGCAGCGGGCATCGGCTGGGTGCCACAAGAGAGAAACATCTTCAAGTCACTCACGGTCGACGAAAACCTCAGCGCTGTGGCGCGGCCCGGTGCTTGGCACGCGGCACGCGTTTACGCCTTGTTCCCCCGCTTGGCTGAGCGCAAAAAAAACCTGGGCACGCAGCTCAGCGGCGGTGAGCAGCAAATGTTGGCCTTTGGCCGCGCCCTGGTGCTCAACCCCAAGCTGCTGCTGCTGGATGAGCCGCTCGAAGGCCTGGCGCCCATCATCGTGCAAGAGCTCTTGCACGCCATCAAAAGCGTGGCGCGCAACGAGGGCCTTTCGTCCATCGTGGTCGAGCAACACCCGCACATGGTGTTGGGCGTGACCGACCACGCCGTGGTGCTCGACCGTGGCAGCATCGCCTACCGCGCCGCCAGCAGTGCGTTGCTGGCCAACCCCAGCCCGCTGGACGCCTGGTTGGGCGTTTCAGCGCATTGAACTCATCACCTCACTTGAATTGTTAGGAGACACCATGAGCATTCGCCCAAAGCCCCCTTTTCGCGCCGACCACGTGGGCAGTTTCCTGCGTCCCAAGTACCTGCTCGAAGCCCGCGAGCAAAAAGCCAAAGGCAGCATCACGGCTGAACAATTGAGATTGGTTGAAGACAAGGCCATCACCGAGATCGTCAAGTTCCAGCAAGACGTGGGCCTGCAAAGCATCACCGACGGTGAGTTCCGCCGCACCTACTTTCACATCGACTTTCTGGACCAACTCGGTGGCGTCAAAACCGACATCCCTGTCACCATCATTCGTCCCGATGGCAGCGAAGAACTCGCCCCGCCCGCCATGCGCGTGATCGACAAAGTGCGCCACGTCAAAGACATTCAGCTCGCTGATTTCAACTACCTCAGAAGCCAGGTCAGCCCAGGCCTCACGCCCAAGGTCACCATCCCGTCGCCCACCATGCTGCACTTTCGCGGAGGCCGCGCAGGCATCAGCCGCGAGGCCTACCCCGAGTTGGAGCCCGCGTTCTACGACGACGTGGCCAAGGCCTATGGCGAAGAGTTGCAATCACTCGCCAAGGCGGGCTGCAACTACGTGCAAATGGACGACACCAACATGGCCTATTTGTGTGACGAAAAAATGCGCGAAGCGGCGCGCGGGCGCGGTGACGATCCCAACGAATTGGCGCACCGCTACGCCACCTTCATCAACAAGGTCGTGGCCCACAAACCGGCGGGCATGACGCTTGCCATGCACCTGTGCCGAGGCAACTTCAAGAGCACGCACGCGGCCACTGGCAACTACGAACCGGTGGCCGAAGCGTTGCTGTCAGAGATGAATCTCGACGCCTTCTTTTTAGAGTACGACGACGACCGCTCGGGCGACTTCCGCCCTCTGCGTTATCTGCCCAAGGGAAAGATCGTGGTGCTCGGTTTGGTGACCACCAAGTTCGGCGAGATGGAGAGCAAAGATGCCCTCAAACGCCGTATTGACGAAGCTGCCAAATACGCCCCGTTCGACCAGCTGTGCTTGTCGCCGCAGTGCGGTTTTTCAAGCACGGTGCATGGCAACAACATCGCGGTGGAAGCCCAGCGTTCCAAGTTGCGCTTGGTGATTGAGACGGCGCAAGAGGTGTGGGGAACGGCCTGACCCGGACCCGGTTGGTGAACGGGGTCGGCGCCCAGTGCGCGCGTTGCCAATCGGCGAGCAAACGAATTCGACCCAGGCCTTTGGCTTTGCGAAAGTAAGTGTCGTCGGCGGTGATCAGTTCGGCGTCTGCTGTCTCCAAGGCCACGGCGTGGTACAGCGTGTCGAAGAGATGGTGGCTCAAGTCATGGCTGAGCTGCATGGCGCGCGCGTAAATGGCGAGGTCGTCGCGCATGGGTAGCGCCAAATCAGTGAGGTCACGCAGGGTGTCAACCATCGTCGCGGGTGACTCGCGTGTTATCACGGCGCAGACTTCGGTCTTGAAGTGGG
>JAYVRO010000417.1:0-4023 GCA_043776165.1 Rubrivivax sp.
CCACTGCCGCTTGGTGCCAACCCGGCCCAAATTCACCACCGCCTCGGATATTGGCCAGCACAAAAACCCCGCCGCGAGCCAACCATTGGCTGCCGATCACACCTGAATAGAACGGTGTCTGTGAGACCTCAAAACCACCGTAACCATAGAGCAATGTCGGGGCTGGTTTTGCCGCTAACAAAGGGTCGGGCCCGGCGCCTGCCACGACAAAGTAGGGCACCGAGGTGCCGTCCTTAGAACGCGCAAAGCGTTGTTCGACTCGCATGCCTTGGCTATCAAAAAAGCGCGGGCGCGACTTGAGCGAGGTGAATTTGTCGCTGCCCGTCTGTGCCAACAAGAGGCTGTCGGGGGTTAAAAAATCGGCGTAGTCGATGATGAGCGTTTCGGCGTATTCATCGTCTGTCAGCAGTGGGTCGAACAATGCGCTGGCGCCCAGGCGGCCTGGGTGCGGCGCGGCCACTGCGCGTTGTTGCCAAACGCCATCGAGTCGCTTCCATTCTTCAAGGCGGCCGGCCACTTGATCCAGGATGTTCAGCACCACGGTGGCTTGTGTGGTGGCGTAACTCGCGAGGCTGCGAGCGGCCGTGGGTGTGAAAAGAGCTTTGAAGTCACGATCGCCCGCCAAGTAGCGTTTGACATCTGTCACCAGCAAACTGCCGCGTGGCCACAGCTTGCCGTTCACCGTCCAGTCGCTGCGCAGTTCGATCAAAACGTTGTCGCGCCAAAAGCGCAGTTGGGCGTCATCCGGTTTGGCGATAAGCTGCAACTCGCCATCGACCAGCAGCGAGGCTTGACCGCGATAAAAGTCAATCGCACGCTCAAACACGGTGCGCTCGAAGCCCGGCGTGTTGTCGACCGAGACGCTGGCCAAGACATCGCTTTTTGAGCCCTCGAAAACGAGGCTCGCAGTGCTCAGCGCGGAGCCACGCTGCCAACGTTTGATTTGACGCGGGTAGCCCGCGTCAGTCATCGACCCAGGGCCGAAATCACTGCCCACGTACAAGTGGTCGAGGTCGATCCACTCCACATCCGATTTGGCCTCGGGCAGGCTAAAACCGCCGGGCACGAAGCGCTTGTCAACGAGATCAAATTCGCGCACCACGTGCGCGTCGGCACCCCCACGCGACAGCGATATCAAGCACCTTTTGTACACGGGCCCCAGGCAACGCGCACCAGACCACACCCAGTTCTCGTCGTCTGACTTGGCCAGCGCGTCAAGGTCGATGACGGTTTCCCAGGCAGGCTGGGCGCGGCCATAGTCGGCTAGCAGGGTGCGCCGCCAAAGCCCACGCGGCTGTTGTTGATCACGCCAAAAGTTGTAGAAGTAGGCGCCATGGCGCTTGATGTAGGGAATTTGCTCGCGCGAGTCGAGAATGGCACGTACGGCGTTTTGAGTGGCGCCAAAGTTGGGCGTTGCCTCCAGCAATTTTTCGCTGTGTGCGTTGCGCCCGCGCACCCAAGCCATGGCGCGTTCGCCATGCACATCTTCAAGCCACATGTACGGGTCAACTGAATCGATCACTTCGGTGGCAGACATGGCAGGTGGGGTCCATAGGGCAACGTAGGCGGCAACGATCAGAGCCAGAGCTTGATGCAAAAAAGAGCGCTGTCTCGTGACTTGCGCCGGGTCTCGCTAGGTGCGTTAAGCCGGGGTTTGTGGATGAAGCCGGCGCGGCGTGACTTCAACACTGTCACGTCCGTTGCCGACCCAGATCGAGCCCTCCTGCACCGTGAATTGCAGTTGCATCGAGCGTTCAACCATCGACGCCATGGCCTGGCTTTGGTCGGCGGGCACATGCCAAACGGCCAGATTGCGCAATCGGGAGAGCTTATTTGCAATGGCCGCCCACCACACGGGCACGGCTGTGCTGTAGGCATAGATGTGCACCTTGTCGGCACGCGAGCACGCTTTCATCATGCGCCGGTCGTCGGGTTGGCCCACTTCGATCCATTGCAACAGCTGGCCCGTCAAGTCGTGCTGCCACAAGTCAGGCTCTTCGCTGTCAGACAACCCCCGCGCTGCGACCAAGGCGCCGTGGTGGTCGTCCACTGGCACGTTCAGCGCAAAGGCCAAGAGCCGCACCATCAATCGTTCGTCGGTTTCTGAGGGGTGGCGCGCGACGGTGAGCGCGTGGTCGGCGTACAGCGCGCGGTCCATGTCGGCGATTTGAAGGTTGGCCTTGAAGACGGTGGACTTGATGGCCATCAGGCCGCCCTCGGTGGCATGGTTGGCGCGTTGCTCGGGGCAACGATTGACGCAAGCGCTTTGCGATGGCCGGTGCGATGGGCACGAGGAGGGTGAAAACGCTCAGAGGCAGAAGGTGACATGGGCGCACTGTGCCACAGGGGCAGTGGCATCATTGCGACCCTTGCCGGCACGCTGGCCACCCTTGGGATATACGAGACATGAAATCATCTGACACGAAGCGGCTTGTTGCCGGGCTCGCCATGGCGTTGGGTTTGGGTTTGGCCACTGTCAACACCATAGCGCAAACGGCACCGGCCAAGCCTGCAGCGAAACCGGCTGCAACATCGCCCTCAACCCAAGCCGCCACCAAGGCCGCCGCCAAACCATCCCCGGGCGCATCGTCAACAGACGCGGGCACCTCGACATTGGGCAACGCCAGTGTGTCCAGCAAGTTGCTTACGCGCGATGAATTACGTGCTTGCTTCAAGCAGCGGGACGTTTTGGCCAGTCGTTTGACCGAGTTGGAAACCGCGCGTGTTGCCATGGACAAGGAGCGCAACGTTTTGACACAAGAACAACAGGCGCTGAAAACCGAGCGTGACTCGTTGGGGGGCGTGAAGCCGGCGATTGAAGAGCTGAACGCCAAAACCAAGGCCTTTCAGGTTGAGGTGGACGACTGGACCCGGCGCGTGGCTGCGTTCAACGAAGCCAAAGACTTTGGTGCTGCCGCGGAAAAAAAACGTGTGGAGATCAACGAACAAGGTGAAACGCTGCAGAAACGTCAAGCCGAGTTGCAAGTAGAGCGCGCCGCTTTGATGAGCCGAGGCGATGAGGTGGTAAAGGGTTTCAACGCCCGCGCCGGCACGATCGACGTTCGGGTGGCAGAGTGGAACGAGCGCAATCGCCAACTCAACAACTCGCTGGAAGACATTCGTGGCGAACGTGACACCTGGGGCCGGGAATGTGGCGACAGGCGCTACCGTGACGACGACGAGAAGGCCATCCTCAGTGGCAAGTAGTTTGGCAACTGAGTTGGCAACTGAGTTGGTAAGTACGGCGGCCGGCAAGTTGGCAATCGAGTGGACAAATTCGCGGTCATTTTGGGAACAGGTAGAACAGGGCTCAGGCCCGAATGGAAGCGCGTGATGCTTGAAACAAATCCTTTGTTGGCACCTTGGACTGCGCCATTTGGCATGCCGCCTTTTGCGCAGATTCGGGCCGGACATTTCGCGCCCGCCATGGCGCGTGCGATGGCTGTGCAGCGCGACGAGTTGCAGGCCATTGGTGCACAAACTGCAGCGCCCGACTTTGAGAACACGGTGGCTGCATTTGACCGCAGCGGGCGTTTGTTGGGGCGCATAGAAGCCGTTTTTTATTGTCTTACAGCGTCTGAGACCAACCCAGCGCTGCAAGCCGCGCAGCGCGAGTTAGCGGTGCCGATGGCGGCGCACTCCAGTGCTGTGTACATGGACATGGCCTTGTTCGCGCGACTTGACGCCCTTCACGCAAAGCGCCTCACGTTGGGCCTGGGCGCAGAGCCACTGCGCTTGCTCGAGCGCGTCCACCTCGACTTTGTGCGATCTGGCGCGCGACTCGTGGGTGCGGCGCAAAAGCGCTACGCCGCCGTGATGGAACAGCTCGCGGAGTTGACGACCCGGTTTGCGCAAAACGTCTTGCACGACGAGACGGAACATGTCTTGCCCTTGCAAGGCGTTGCCGACTTGGCTGGTTTGCCAGACTTTGTGCGCGCCGCAGCGCGCCAAGCAGCACAAGAACGCGGCCAAGACGGCCATCTCATCACCCTGTCGCGTTCGCTGGTTGTGCCCTTTTTGACT
>JAYVRO010000418.1:0-14303 GCA_043776165.1 Rubrivivax sp.
AAACACACGGAAATAACCTGAAAGATTGGGCCTGCCGAACTCGTTGTTAAAGGCTGCGCCGCCCAACGGGCCTTCGGTCATGATTTGCAAGGCACTGGCAATGTGCGAGGGCCTGCCAATGGGTTGGGTCTCCCAGGGCTCCTGGGTGCCTGGCAAGTGCAGATTGCTGACTGAAAACCCCGTCAATCCGGCCTTGGGCTTGGAGCCCCGACCCGTGGCACCTTCGTCACGAATCTCACCGCCCGCGCCCGTGGCCGCACCGGGGAAAGGCGAGATGGCCGTGGGATGGTTGTGCGTCTCGACCTTCATCAGCACATGGGCAATCTCGGCACGTGCGCTGTAAATCGGTGAATTGGTAAAACCTTGCGGCAACCAGCGTTCGATGGGGCCGCCCTGCATCACGGCGGCGTTGTCGTCGTAGGCCACGACGGTGTGCTGCGGGCTCACACGTTCTGTGTGGCGGATCATGCTGAACATCGACTGCGTTTGCGCCACACCGTCGATGGTGAAGTCAGCGTTGAAGATCTTGTGGCGACAGTGCTCGCTGTTGGCCTGCGCAAACATCATCAGCTCCACGTCGCTGGGGTTGCGGTTTACTTTTTTGAAAGCCGCAACAAGGTAGTCAATCTCGTCCTCGCTCAGGGCCAGGCCAAATTCTGCGTTGGCCTGCACCAAAGCCTGGCGACCTTCAGCCAACACATCCATGTGCGCCATGGGCACGGCTTGCTGGGCTTCAAACAGTTGTTGCGCTGCGTCACGCTCAAACCCCACGGCCTCGGTCATGCGGTCATGCAAAAGGGGCAAAACGGCGGCGAGCTCGGCGTCATTCAGGGGCTTGTCACGTCCCAACAAACCCGGTTTTGTGTGCAAGCGGTACTCCGTGACGCGCTCGATGCGGCGCACATCCAGGCCGCAGTTGTGGGCAATGTCAGTGGCTTTGCTGGCCCAGGGTGAAACCGTGCCCAGGCGCGGCATCACCAGCACCAGGCTGCCTGGCGCAGCGCTGTCGCCCGGCACCCCCGAATCAAGCAGCGCCTGCACTTTGTCGCGCTGCCCGGGGCTCAAGACTTGCGCGCTGGCCACCCAATGCACGTGCAAGGCACTGATGACACTGATGCGAGGGCAAGTGGCTTGCATCGTTTTCAGCAGCGCTTCACGTCGAAAGCTGGAAAGCGCCGGTGCGCCGTCGAAATGGGTCAAAAACAGAGTGGGCGACGACATGGCTTCCAGTGGCTGCAGCGTGCCCGCGATTTTAGGTGCCGGTGGGATAATCGCCGCCCATGGCAATCATCATCAAATCAGCCAGCGACATCGAGGGCATGCGCCTGGCCGGTCGCTTGGCTTCTGAAGTACTGGACATGCTCACGCCGCATGTGCAGGTGGGCATCACCACCAAGGAGATCGACCGCTTGGCGCACGATCACATGGTGCACGTGCAGCAAGGCATCCCGGCTACTTTGGGCTACGCGCCCCCGGGCTATCCGCAATACCCGGCCTCGTTGTGCACATCGCTGAACGACGTGGTGTGCCACGGCATCCCGGATGACCGCCCTTTGAAAAACGGTGACGTCCTCAACATCGACGTCACCGTCATCAAGAATGGTTGGCATGGCGACAACAGCCGTATGTTTGTGGTGGGCGAGTCCACCATCGCGGCTCGGCGTTTGTGCGCCGTCACCTTCGACGCAATGTGGAGGGGCATCACCAAAGTACGCCCTGGTGTGCGCTTGGGTGACATCGGCCACGCCATTCAAACTTTTGCCGAGCACAACGGTTTTTCTGTGGTGCGTGAGTTCTGCGGTCATGGCGTGGGCGCCAGATTCCACGAAGAACCGCAGGTGCTTCATTACGGTCGACCCGGCACCTTGGAAACCTTGGTGCCGGGCATGATCTTCACCATCGAGCCGATGATCAACGCCGGGCGGCGCGACATCAAAGAGGACCGCAAAGGTGGCCGCCCCTACGACGGTTGGACCATCGTCACGCGCGACCGTTCTTTGTCAGCGCAGTGGGAACACACGGTGTTGGTGACGCAGACCGGCTACGAGGTTCTGACCGTCTCTGCGGGCAGCCCGCCGGCGCCTGATTTTGCGTCTGCTGGTTACGGTGGCAGTGCTGGCGCGCAGTCGTCGACCCTCAGGTCACTTGAAACTGCAACAAGCGCCTCTGCGGCGGGTTGAACCCATGTCGGCCTTGCCGCCGGACCTGCGGCCCGCACAGTCTTTGCCCACAGGCCCTGGCGCGACGCCATTGGACCTGCCGCGATTGCGGGAGCAGTTCCGTGAGGGCAAGGCCGCGCTGATCGCGCACTTCCGCCAGTCGCGCCCCACCGCATCAGCGGCCACCCGCTTGACCAAGGCCTTGGCACGCCATGTGGATGCCAGCTTGTCAGACCTGTGGCTGGCCATCGGCATGCCCACCAGCACCGCTTTGGTGGCCGTGGGAGGTTATGGCCGTGGCGAGCTCTTCCCACATTCCGATGTGGACGTGCTGGTGCTCGTGCCTGGCAACATGGACGACAGCAGTCGCAGCGCCACCGAGACCTTCATCACTGCCTGCTGGGACATCGGCCTTGAAATCGGCAGCTCGGTGCGGACCGTGGCCGAGTGTGTTGACGAAGCCAAGCGTGACGTGACGGTGCAGACGGCGATGCTCGAATCGCGCCTGATCTGTGGCGCCAAACGGCTTTATGCGAGCTTTCAAACGTTGACCCAAGCCGCCATGGACCCGCGCGCATATTTGCGCGCCAAAACGCTGGAGCTGCACCAACGCCACGTCAAATTTGAAGGCACACCTTACGCGCTGGAACCCAACTGCAAAGAAAGCCCGGGTGGGCTTCGCGACCTGCAAGCGGTGATGTGGATAGCCCGCGCCGCTGGCCTGGGCCGCACCTGGGCTGAGCTGGCCATCAAGGGCCTGATCACACCGTTTGAGGTGAGTCAGCTGCACAAGCACGAAGGCAGCTTGAAGCTCATTCGTGCCTTGCTGCACTGCGTGGCCGGGCGACGCGAGGACCGCCTGGTGTTCGACCTGCAAACGGCGGTGGCCGAAAGCATCGGCTACACACCCAGCAAAGGCCAACGCTCATCTGAGGTGTTGATGCACCGCTATTACTGGGCGGCCAAGGCCGTGACCCAGCTCAACCAGATCTTGATGCTGAACATTGAAGAGCGCGTCATGGGCAGCGAGGCTGTGCCCATGCGACCGATCAACGCGCGCTTTTTTGACCGCGCTGGCATGCTCGAAGTGGCGCATGACGATCTCTACGTCGAGAACCCGCACGCCATCTTGGAGACCTTTCTGGTCTTTGCGCAGACGGCGGGCTTGCAAGCCTTGTCGTCGCGCACGCTGCGCGCGCTGTACAACGCGCGCCAGGTCATGGATGCTAACTTTCGACGTGACCCCACCAACCGCGAGCTGTTTCTTGACATCTTGCGCCAGCCCAAAGGCCAGACACATGTCTTGCGTCTGATGAACCAGACCTCGGTGCTGGGCCGCTATCTGTGGGTCTTCAGGCGCATCGTCGGTCGCATGCAGCACGATCTTTTCCACGTTTACACCGTGGATCAGCACATCTTGATGGTGTTGCGCAATGTGCGGCGCTTTTTTATTCCCGAACACGCCCACGAATACCCTTTTTGCTCGCAACTGGCCAGCACCTGGAACGAGCCCTGGCTGCTCTACATCGCAGCACTCTTTCATGACGTGGCCAAAGGTCGGGGTGGTGACCACTCCGAACTCGGCACCGTGGAAGCACGTCGCTTTTGTCGTGACCACGGTGTGAACCGAGAGGAGTCCGTACTCATTGAATTTGTCGTCAAGCACCACTTGACCATGAGCCGCATTGCGCAAAAAGAGGACTTGAGCGACGCCGATGTGATTGGCGCTTTTGCGCAACTCGTCGGCAACGAGCGTTACCTCACCGCGCTGTACTTGTTGACCGTGGCCGACATCCGCGGCACCAGCCCCAAAGTGTGGAACGCCTGGAAAGGCAAACTTCTGGAAGATCTCTACCGTTTGACCTTACGCGCCCTGGGCGGCGCTCAACCCAATCTGGACGCCGAGATTGAAGCGCGCAAGGTGGAGGCGCGGCAAAACCTGGCCCTGCACAGCGCCCTGCCAGGCACTGAAGAGCCGCTGTGGAAAACACTGGAGCTGAGTTACTTTGCTCGCCACGACGCACCCGACATTGCCTGGCACGCCCGCTCTTTGTGGCGCCACGTGCAAACGCCTTCGCCCATCGTTCGTGCGCGCTCATCGTCGGTGGGTGAAGGCCTGCAAGTGCTGGTCTACAGCCCGGATCTGCCGGATCTGTTTGCGCGCATCTGCGGCTACTTTGATGGCGCCGGTTTCAGCATCCAGGACGCCAAGATCCACACCACACGCACCGGCTACGCGCTCGACACTTTTCAAGTCGTCAGCAGCCGTGCGCAAGACAGCCCGGCCGCGTACCGTGACCTCATCTCGCTGGTCGAAACCCAGGCGACCCTCGCCTTGGCAAGCACAGGCCCGCTGCCTGAACCCAGCCGAGGCCGTGTCTCGCGCCGCGTGCGCTCCTTTCCCGTCACGCCCCGGGTCTCACTCACCCCCGACGAGCGCGCGCAACGCTGGCTGCTGACCGTCAGCGCCAGTGACCGCTCTGGGCTGCTCTACGCCGTGGCCCGCGTGCTGGCTCGCAATGGCGTGAACTTGCAGTTGGCCAAGGTCACCACACTGGGTGAACGTGTCGAAGACACTTTCTTGGTTGACGGCCCGGCCCTGCAGCAAAGCAAAGCGCAGTTGCGCATCGAGAGCGAAGTGCTGGACGCCATGACCCCGGCGACGTTATGAGCTTGGCGCAAGTTGAGGCCGCCGACGCGGCGAAAAATCCGCTCGACTGGGACGCCGTCATCGACGCCAGATCACCTGCCGAATTTGCGGAAGACCACCTGCCCGGGGCGTTGAACTGGCCCACTTTGGACAACCACCAACGCCACGAAGTTGGCACGATCTACAAACAGGTCTCGCCGCACGACGCACGAAAAATCGGTGCGGCCATGGCCGCACGGAACATCGCCAGTCATGTCGAACGTTACCTGTCCGATAAGCCCCGCGAATGGCGTCCCTTGGTGTACTGCTGGCGCGGTGGACAGCGATCGGGCAGCCTCGCCACCATCTTGTCGGCGATCGGCTTTCGCACTGGGCAGCTTGCGGGCGGCTACCGCGCCTTTCGCACGGTGGTGCGCGCCGACCTCACCACCTTGCCTCTGCCCATCAACTTCATTGTCATGTGTGGCCGAACCGGCAGCGGCAAAACCAAGCTGCTGCAAGCCCTGGCCGCGCGGGGTGAGCAGGTACTGGACCTGGAAGATCTGGCGAAACACCGCGGCTCCATCCTGGGTGCCATGCCCCACGATCCCCAGCCGACGCAAAAGCGTTTTGACACCCTGGTGTGGCAAGCACTGCGCGGCTTCGACCCCTCACGTGTCGTTTTTGTTGAGAGCGAAAGCGCCCGCATC
Source organism: Rubrivivax sp. (assembly GCA_043776165.1). GTDB lineage: Bacteria > Pseudomonadota > Gammaproteobacteria > Burkholderiales > Burkholderiaceae_C > Rubrivivax. The sequence continues at coordinate 5,499 of JAYVRO010000418.1, forward strand.
GGCAGCGTGCGCGTGCCCGAGATCCTGCTGGCGCACCTGCGCGGCACGGGCACCTGCATCCGCGTGGAGATGGACGAGGCGTCCCGCATCAACTTGCTCACCGACGAATACGCCGAACTCATTAGTCAACCCAACGACCTGTGTCAATTGTTAGAAGGTCTGATCCCCCTGCGTGGCCACGCGGCGGTGGAACATTGGCAGCAATGCGCACAGCAGGGCCGCTGGCGCGAAGTCATTGGCGAGCTGATGGCGCAGCACTACGACCCGATGTATGAGCGTTCGATGCAGCGCAGTTTCAGCAGTTTGGACCGCGCGATGGTGGTCACACTGCGAGACGTGAATGCAGCAGCGCTTGATGCAGCGGCGCTGGATCTGTTGGCTCGTGTCAAGTTGTCGGCGTGCGCGTCGCGTCAGTCCTCACCCCTGAAGGAGAACTCATGAACCGTGTTGAATCACAAACCGTTGCTTCAGCCAGATTTTTTGACTGGACTGGCCGCAGCATGCTGGTGACCTTGGCGGCACTCTCAGCTTTGGTGTTTTTCGGCCCGGCCCACGGCCAGTCATTCCCCAACAAACCCATCAACCTGATCGTGCCCTGGCCTCCGGGTGGCGCCACAGACAGGCACTTGCGCACGCTGGCCGAGGCCGCGTCAAAACACCTGGGGCAACCCGTGTTGGTGCAAAACGTGCCCGGTGCCGGTGGCACGCTGGGGCCCAGCAGCATGGCCTTGCAGGCCAAGCCTGATGGCTACACGTTGGCGCAATTTCCCATGGGGATGATGCGCATTCCTCACATGCAAAAAACGGCGTGGCACCCCATCAACGATTTCAGTTTTGTGCTGGGTGTATCGGGCTACACCTTCGGGTTTGTCGTGCGCAACGATTCACCCTACAAGACCTTCGCCGACTACGTTGAAGCCGCGCGCAAACAACCCGGCAAGATCGACTTTGGCTCCACCGGCATCGGCACCTCACCGCACTTGTTGTTGGAAGAAGTGGGCGATGTGGCCAAGGTACGCTTCAACCACGTGCCGTTCAAAGGCAACGCCGACCTCATGCAAGCTCTCCTGGGCGGGCACCTGATGGCCGCGAGCGACTCATCGGGCTGGGACAAGTTTGTTGACGGTGGGCAGATGCGCCTGCTGGTGACCTTCGGCGACAAGCGAACGCAGCGTTGGCCCCAGATCCCCACAGCCAAAGAGCTGGGCATGAACGTTGTTGGCAATTCACCTTACGGACTCGCCGGGCCCAAGGGCATGGATCCCGCCGTCGTGAAAATCCTGCACGATGCTTTTCGCAAGGCCCTGGACGACCCCAAACACATGGACGTGCTGGCACAGTTGAACCAGGAGGTCTGGTACCAAAGCAGCGAGGACTACGCCAAATATGTCGCAGCCACCTTTGTGAAAGAGCGCGCGCTGATTGAAAGGTTGGGGTTGTTGGCGAAATAAGGGTTGCGTGTGCCCCCAGCGCGCACCTCAGTGCGCGCCCCAGACGTCAGCCCATGTGCATCCCGCCATTGCAGCTGAAGTCGGCGCCGGTCGAAAACCCCGAATCTCCACTCGCCAACCAAGCCACGATGGAGCCGATCTCTTCGGGCGTGCCCAGGCGCTTGACGGGGATCGTGGCGACGATCTTTTCCAGCACTTCAGGCTTGATGGCGCGAACCATGTCCGTGCCGATGTAGCCCGGGCTCACGGTGTTGACCGTCACGCCCTTGTTGGCCAACTCTTGCGCCAGGGCCATGGTGAAGCCGTGCATGCCGGCCTTGGCGGCTGAGTAGTTGGTCTGGCCAGCTTGGCCTTTTTCGCCGTTCACCGAGCTGATTTGCACGATACGGCCCCAGCCTTTTTCCACCATGCCGGGCACCACTTGTTTGGTGACGTTGAACATGCTGTTGAGGTTGGTGTCGATCACGGCGTGCCAGTCTTGCGGCGTCATCTTCAGGAACATGCGGTCCCGCGTGATGCCCGCGTTGTTCACCAACACGTCGATCGCGCCGTGCTCGCCGCTGGCTTTGGTGAAGGCCTCTACCGTGCTCTCCCAGTCCGCCACGTTGCCCACGCTGGCGTAGAAGCTGTAGCCAAGGGCCGTTTGTTCGTCCAGCCACTTTTGCCAGTCACGACTGGGGCCGCATCCGGCAATGACTTTGAAACCTTCTTTGTGCAGGCGCTGGCAGATTGCGGTTCCGATGCCACCCATGCCGCCAGTTACGTAGGCTACTTTGCTCATGTTTTCTCCTGATGTCAGTGGTTAAAAATACTGGTAATGTGAAACTGTAGTTTCGAAGCCACGCGAAGCCACATTCTGCGGCTTCACCCGTGGCTTCAACGCTCGACCGTGAGCGCCACGCCCATGCCGCCACCAATGCACAGCGACGCTATGCCTTTTTTGGCGTCGCGTTTGATCATCTCGTGCAGCAAAGTCACCAAGATGCGGCAGCCACTCGCGCCAATGGGGTGGCCAATGGCAATGGCGCCGCCGTTGACGTTGACCTTGCTCATGTCCCAGCCCATTTCAGTGTGCACGGCGCAGGCCTGCGCGGCAAATGCTTCGTTGATTTCCAGCAAGTCCAGGTCGCCGGCTTTCCAGCCCGCGCGCTCAAGCGCTTTACGCGCGGCCGGCACGGGGCCCATGCCCATGAAGGCAGGGTCCACGCCCGCGCTGGCGTAGCTGGCAATGCGGGCCAGCGGCGTCAGGCCCAGTTGCTGCGCTTTCAGGGCCGACATGACCACGACGCCAGCAGCGCCATCGTTCAAACCGGAAGCGTTGCCCGCCGTCACGCTGCCCGTTTTGTCAAACGCGGGCCGCAGGCCAGCCAGGGCCTCGGCACTGGTCTTTTTGTTGATGTATTCGTCGGCGTTGAAGACGATGGCGTCGCCCTTCTTTTGCGCGATGCTCACACCCACGATCTCGTCCTTGAAGCGCCCTGCTTCTTGTGCCGCGGCGGCTTTTTGTTGCGAGCCCAAGGCCAGCGCGTCTTGCGCTTCACGGGTCACACCGTACTTTTTGGCAATGTTCTCGGCCGTGGTGCCCATGTGGTACTGGTTGTAGACGTCCCACAGGCCGTCAACGATCATGCTGTCAATCAATTTCCAGTCGCCCATGCGCTGGCCGTCACGTGAATTGTTAAGTACGTGGGGCGCCATGCTCATGTTCTCTTGACCACCAGCGATCACGATCTCGCTGTCGCCATCACGAATGGCCTGGGCGGCCAGCATCACAGCCTTCAGGCCTGATCCGCAGACCTTGTTGATGGTCATGGCTGCCACGCTCTGTGGCAGACCTGATTTGATGACGGCCTGCCGGGCACCGTTCTGGCCCACGCCCGCCGTGAGGACTTGCCCGAGGATGACTTCACCAATCTGCCCACCTTCCAGGCGCGCACGCTCGAGCAGCGCTTTGATGACGGTGGCACCCAGTTCGGTGGCGGGCGTTTTGGCCAACGTGCCACCAAACTTGCCCACGGCAGTGCGTGCGGCGGCGACGATGACGATATCGGACTTGGACATGAAAGTCTCCTTCAGTATTTTCAAACGTTAACGAGATGAGTGATGTGCCACGGGTGCGGGGCAGGTCAAGCCTTGGCCTTGACGTAGCGCCCGGGCGCCGCTTCGATGGCTTTGAAATCACGGTTGCCTGGCGCCTGCGGCGCAGCGATCAGCTTTCCACCTTGCGGGGAAAGCCAAGCCGTCCAGTCGGTCCACCAACTGCCAGGGTGCTCGGTGGCGCCGTCGAACCAGGCCTGCGGTGTGGCGGCCAGCTTTTCGTTGGTCCAGAAATTACGCTTGCCCTTGGCGGGCGGGTTGATGACGCCTGCAATGTGGCCCGAGGCGCCTAGCACAAACCGGCGCTTGCCTTTGAGCAAAGCCACCGAACCATAGGCGGCCGTCCAAGGCACGATGTGGTCTTCGCGCGAAGCGTAGATGAACACAGGAGCGTTGATCGAGCCCAAGTCCACTTTCTGGCCGCACACCGTTAACTTTCCAGGTTGTTTAAGTTCGTTTTGCAGGTACAAGTGGCGCAAATACCAGCAGTACATGGGGCCCGGCAAGTTGGTTGAATCGCCGTTCCAATAGAGCAAGTCAAAGGCTGGCGGCGCTTCGCCCTTCAGGTAATTGGCCACCACGTAGTTCCACACCAAATCATTGGGGCGCAGCATGCTGAAGGTGCTGGCCAACTCGCTGCCTTTGAGCAAGCCGGGGCCATTGGGTGCGCTATCACCCAGGGTCTTCTCGCGCTGCTTCACGGCAGTTTCGTCAATGAAAATATCGAGCACACCGGTGCTCTCAAAGTCCAGCAGCGTGGTCAACAAAGTGACGGAATGTGCGGGCTGTTCACCCTGGGCCGCAAGCACAGCCAGTGCGGTGCTGAGGATCGTGCCGCCAACGCAAAAGCCCAACGTATTGATGGTCTTGGCACCGGTGATGGCTTGCACCGTGCGGATGGCTGCGATGGGTCCCTGAGTGATGTAGTCGTCCCAGGTTTTGTCGGCCAGGTTCATGTCGGGGTTGCGCCAGCTGACCACAAAGGTGCGGTGACCTTGCTCCACCGTGTAACGAATCACGGAGTTGTCTGGCTGCAGGTCCAAGATGTAGTACTTGTTGATGCAGGGTGGCACAAAAAGCATAGGGCGTTCATGCACCTTTGAGGTGAGCGGCTTGTATTCGATGAGCTGGAAAAGCTCATTCTCGAACACCACCGTGCCCTCGGTTGTGGCCATGTTGCGGCCCACTTCAAAAGCACTTTCATCCGTCTGCGAGACGTGGCCTTTTTGGATGTCTTCCCACAGGTGCATGAGGCCCGCTGTCAGGCTTTGGCCTTGGGTTTCGTGCGCCTTCTTCAGCGCGTCGGGGTTGAAGGCCAAAAAGTTGCTGGGAGCGGCTGCGTCCACCCACTGCTGCACAGCAAAACGGACACGACCCTTGGTTTTGTTGTCGGCTTGCACGGCTTCGGCCAGTTGCGTGAGCGTGCGCGCATTGAGCAAATACATCTGCGCGGTGTGCGCTGCGCCGGGGTTCGCGGCCCAGTTGGTGGAGGCAAAGCGGCGGTCTTTGATGGCGGCCTTGCCCTCAACATCCCCGAACTGCAGGGACTGGTTCCAGATTTCGGTCGCACCTTGAACGTAAGCGGCTTGAATCTGCGACAACTTGTCAGGCGCCAAGCTCAATCCAGCCAAGGTTTTGAGGGCGTCGCCCATGCCACCAACAAGGTCTTGCGCCTGTTCAAGCGCTTGTTCAAGCACTTGGCCGAAGCCCGGCATGGGCAATTCATTGAACGAAGGAAAGGCGGGGAGTGATCCGGGGGTCGATGTTTTCAAGCTTGTCTCCTGGCATGGAATCGCGTGGCCTGGGTTGGCGAGTGTCGCTTGCCACCGTGATTTCTTATCGTTACCTCAATGATATTTTCCGCCTCAGTGCTTACCCTTTGTTGACACCGTCCGTCGCCATTCGAAATTGCAAATAGGAATCCCTCATGAACATGCTGCTCTTGGCCTGGATTTATGTTGTGGTGTTGATGGCCCTGATTGAAGCCTTGTCGAGTACGGGAACGGTGCTGGGTGCCTTCCTCACGCTGCTGACTTACGGCGTGCTGCCAATGGCGTTGCTGCTCTACTTTGCGCGGCGCACGTCGCGACGCAGGGCCTCGGCGCGACGTCACAACGAAGCGTCAAGCAGCGCTGCGCCAGATGGCGGCGAGCATGCGCCCGGTCACGCCGTCGCGCCTGAACGAGAAAAAACGTGAACTGTCTAACACGGTGCACAGCCCACCACCGCTGATGTTGTGTACGCCGCTGGCGAGCAGCGCGTCGCGCGCCAGCTGTGGCAGGTTGGCCAACCAGCGCGGGTTGCCACCGGCGCTGCTGTGCGGCCTAAAGCGCAAAGGGTCAGGCTGGGGGATGTCAGTGCCAGACCTGTCAGTGCCAAACCTGTCGGCGCCAAACGCCGCCAGCACGTCATCGCCCACTTCAAAGCTTGATGGGCCGATACAGGGACCCAGCCACACGTGGAGATCCTGTGGTGGTGTGCCCGTGCCGCTGCACATCGCTGTCACCGTGTTCTGCAACACGCCCGCTGCCAAGCCGCGCCATCCAGCGTGGGCCACGCCAACAGCACTGCCATCCGCTGTGCAGAAAAACACTGGCAAACAGTCTGCTGCGGTGACGGCGCAGGCCAGATCCGCATCGGTCGTCCACGCGGCGTCGGCCACCGGGCGTTCAGGTTGCACATTGAGATGACGCAGGCGATCCAGCCGCACGACGTTCGCACCATGCACCAGGCTCATCCACACGATGGGCGCGCCGACAGCGCGCTTCAAGCGGAGGCGGTTCTCGTTCACCGCGCTGATCTCATCGCCCACGTGGTGACTGATGTTCAGACTGGCCCAAGGCCCCGTGCTGACACCGCCTTGGCGCGTACTCACCAAAGCATGAACGTAGCGCGGTGCGGCCCACTCGGGGCGCAACACGGGCAGGGCAGAGTTGGCGGGCAATGTCAGTCAGGCAAAGTCTGCGCAACGTTCGGGTCGCGTGAGCTCAAAAGCGTCGAGCTTCATGCACTCATCGAACACGCGCATCACCTCGGGCACGTGCGCCGTGCTGCATTTAAAGCGGTGCGCGTTAAAGATCTGCGGCACCAGACAGCAATCGGCCAACGTGGGGGTGTGGCCGTGGCAATAACGCGCAGGGGCAGCGGCCAGTTGGCGCTCCAACACCTCCAGTCCACTCTCCACCCAGTGCCGATACCAGGCGTTTTTGTCGTCTTCACTCACTTTGAGTGTGTGCACCAGGTAGCGCAGCACACGCAGGTTGTTCAGCGGGTGGATCTCGCAGGCAACGTCCTGAGCCAGGGCGCGCACGCGGGCCCGACCCGGCGCGTCGGCGGGCATCAAAGGTGGCTGTGGGTGGGTCTCTTCAAGGTACTCGATGATGGCCATGGACTGAGACAGGCTCACATCACCCTCCACCATCAAGGGCACCAGACGCGATGCGGATTTGGCGGCGTAATCGTCACCCAATTGCTCACTCTTGGCCAAGCCAATGGGCTGGTATTCAAAGGGCAAGCCCTTGATGGCCAGGGCAATGCGCACCCGATACGAGGCCGAAGAACGTGCGGCGTTGAATAGTTCCATGCTCACCTCAAACTTTGGCTTGACCTTGCTCGACTCGTTGGCACAGAGCTCAACGCACTGCCACCCGCAAGTGACCCAGACCGGCGACAAAGCCGTCCATCACATCACCTCGTACCACCGCGGCCACGCCGACGGGGGTTCCGCTGTAGATCAGGTCGCCCGGCTGCAAAAGCCAGGCCTTGCTGAGGTGCTCAATGGTTTCGTTAACGCTCCAGATGAGCTCTTTCAGGTCACCGGTTTGGCGACGTTGCCCGTTCACATCAAGCACGATGGCGCCGCTCAGCAGCTCACCCGTTTTGCCGATCGGCGTGATGGGGCCGCAAGGTGCCGATTGCTCAAATGCCTTGCCGATACACCAAGGGCGGCCTTGTTTTTTCATCTCGCCCTGGATGTCACGTCGCGTCATGTCCAGGCCCACGCCATAGCCCCAAATGTGCTGCACTGCATCGGCAGTGGTGATGTTGCTGCCGCCTTTGCCAATGGCCACCACCAGCTCAATCTCGTGATGGAAGTTGGCCGTCAGACTGGGGTAGTCGATGCATCCGACTGTGCCATCGGCAACGGCCACCACAGCATCTGCCGGCTTCATGAAAAAGAATGGCGGCTCGCGGCCCGTGAAGCCCATCTCTTGGGCGTGTTCAGCGTAGTTGCGGCCCACGCAGTACACACGATGAACAGCAAATTCACCTCCACCCACAACGGGCACAGCGGTGATGGCAGGAGGCGGCAAAACGTAGCTCATGGCGGGGGCTCTCGGGGTCAGTAAAACGAGGTTGACGGCTGCACTTCAGTGCACTCGTGATGATGCCATGCACCGCATAAACTGCTGTCATGTTTCAAGCCCAACGCATCAAGCATTGCAAGAGCTGCGGCAGCCCTTCGCGCTACCAAGTGCCCGCCGATGACAACCGTGAACGCGCTGTGTGCAGCGGCTGCGCAGAGATCCACTATGAAAACCCACTGAACGTGGTGGGCACCGTGCCGGTGTGGGGCGAGCAGGTGCTCTTGTGCCTGCGCAATATCGAACCGCGCAAAGGCAAATGGACGCTGCCTGCGGGCTTCATGGAACTGGGTGAAACGGTGCAAGACGGCGCGCTGCGTGAGACCGTTGAAGAAGCCGGTGCCCATGTCGAAATGTTGGATCTGCTGTCAATGATCAGCGTGGCGCGTGTCGGCCAAGTGCACCTGTTTTTTCGCGCACGGATGATTGATACGGTGCTTGAGCCGGGGCCTGAAACCATCGAAGCCAGGCTCTTTCATGAGCACCAAATCCCCTGGGACCAAATCGCTTTTGGCACTGTGCGCGACACGCTCAAGCACTTTTTTGAATGCCGCCAGCGAGCGGCGTTTTCGCTCTATTGCGGTAGCCTCTGACGGCGACTCGTCAGCGCCGAACCGGCGGCAAGTCGGTGCATGAACCATGCGCCGCCTCTGCCGCCAAACCAATGCTTTCGCCCAGCGTGGGATGGGGGTGAATGGTCCTTCCGATGTCAACTTCGTCAGCGCCCATTTCGATGGCAAGTGCCACCTCGCCAATCATGTCGCCGGCATGGGTGCCCACGATGCCACCGCCCAAGATGTGGTGCGTCTGGGCATCAAACAGTAACTTGGTGAACCCCTCATCTCGACCGTTAGCAATGGCGCGGCCAGAAGCTGTCCAGGGAAAGAGCCCCT
>JAYVRO010000419.1:0-3983 GCA_043776165.1 Rubrivivax sp.
TTGCCAAAAGCGTTGGCGCCGAGCATGTCCAGCCACGCTGCGGTGGCGCGCGCCTGTTCAGCCACCGTGGCGTCAACTGTTGAGATGACGAAGATTTGCGACAAGGCAAACACCGTGCGCTGACGCAGTTGGTCTGGGCCCGTGATGGCGCCTGTCCAGAACGAATCGATGACGTCGGTTTGTGTGGCGGCCGATGTCGCCGATTTGGACTTGATGGCCGCATCAGCCGCTTCCCAGCGCGCGCGGTGCGAACTGCTGGGCAGGGCGATTTGCTCATCAATCCAGGCCGCGTAGCCGATGGCCATCACGCGATCGATGCTGGCCTCGTCTGGCCCAAAAGTCGCTTGAGTCAAGAAGCGCGAAGCTTCTGCGCGTGTACTGGGCTTTTCAATCACCACGGGCGGGGGCGTGACCGGCGGAGTCACGACTGGCGGCGTCACGACCGGCGGCGTGGCCACTGGCGCAGTGCTGCCACCTCCACCGCCGCAGGACACGAGCATCAGGGCGGTGACGAGCGCAGCGAGCGGGCGCGTGACGGATCGCAGGGCATACCGCACGGCAGACAGCACGGCAGACTGCGAGGAAATCGCAAAGCTTGGGAATTGGGCGGCGTGTTTCAAGGCGTGGCGCTCCTCAGTACAGCAGTGCATCATGCGCCAATTGAACTGCGGCGTGTGAGCAGACGTAGCTTGGGATCAACGGGTGTATTTCGTCTCGACGCGTGCGCGCACACCGCTCGGCCCCAGGCCTCAGCCCAAAGCCGGTGCCAACAAGCGCGCAGCGGCGTTCACATCGATGGCTTGGTGTTGGGCCCAGTCACGCAGCTGATCATCACCAATGCGCCCCACGTTGAAGTAAACCGCCTCGGGGTGCGCCAAGTAAAAACCGCTCACGCTGGCTGCGGGTGTCATGGCCAGGCTGTCTGTCAATTGCATGCCAATGTCGGCCGCGCCCAGGACATCAAACATCGCGCGCTTGACGCTGTGGTCGGGGCAGGCGGGGTAACCCGGCGCTGGACGAATGCCTCGGTATTTTTCCGCGATCAACTCTGTGAGTGCTAGCTTTTCACCTGAGGCATAAGCCCAGAACTCGGTGCGTACGCGCTGGTGCAGGCGCTCTGCAAAAGCTTCTGCCAAACGGTCGGCCAGGGCCTTGAGCATGATGGCCGAGTAGTCGTCGTGGTCGTCGGTGAACTGCTTCTCCTTCTTCTCAATGCCGATGCCTGCGGTAACAGCAAAGAGCCCGATGTAGTCGGGTTGGCTGCCCTTGGGCGCAACGAAGTCAGCCAGGCAACGATTGGGGCGTTTCACGCGGTCCACCACGGGCCGCTCGGTCTGCAAACGCAATGGCGACCAACGCATCAACACTTGGCTGCGGGTCTCGTCGGCGTAGATCTCGATCGTGTCATCGTCCACGGTGTTGGCGGGCAAGAGCTGGAAGACACCATTGGCGCTGAGCCAGCGGCCTTCAATGGCGCGTTGCAAGAGGCGTTTGCCGTCTGAAAAAACGCGTGTGGCCTCGTCGCCCACGATGTCGTCACGCAAGATGTCGGGGAACTTGCCCGCCAAGTCCCAAGTCTGAAAGAACGGCGCCCAATCGATGCAAGCGGCCAACTCAGCCACGTCGTAGTTGCGCAAAACTCGCCGCCCAATGAAGCTGGGTTTGGGTGGGGAGTAAGCCAGCCAATCGACGGCCGCTTTGTTGCCGCGGGCCTGCTGCAAGGTGACCAACGGCGTGACCTTTTTGCTGGCGTGCTGGGCACGCACACGTTCGTAGTCCAACGCCAGATCCGCAATGTACTTGGCCGCACGTTCATCACTTAACAATTCAGAACAGACACCGACGCTACGAGACGCATCGGGCACATACACCACAGGCCCTTCGTAGTGCGGCGCGATCTTCACCGCCGTGTGCACTCGGCTGGTGGTGGCGCCGCCAATCAACAGCGGGATCTTCTTCATGCGGAAGTAATCGTCACGCTGCATCTCTGCGGCCACATGCTGCATTTCTTCCAAGCTGGGGGTGATCAAACCTGACAGGCCAACGATGTCTGCGCCTTCCTCACGCGCCTTGGCCAAGATGTCTCGGGTCGGCACCATCACGCCCATGTTCACAACTTCAAAGTTATTGCACTGGAGCACCACGGTGACGATGTTTTTGCCAATGTCATGCACGTCGCCCTTCACCGTGGCGATAACGATCTTGCCCTTGGCTTTCGCCCGCCCACCGCCGTCCACCAACAAGCGCTTTTCTTCTTCGATGTAGGGCAGCAAATGCGCCACGGCCTGTTTCATCACACGGGCGCTTTTAACGACTTGCGGCAAAAACATCTTGCCCTGGCCGAAAAGGTCGCCCACGATGTTCATGCCCGCCATCAAAGGGCCTTCAATCACGTGCAGCGGTCGCCCGCCACCCGTCTTCACGACCTGCCAGGCTTCTTCGGTGTCCACCGTGATGAAGTCGGTGATGCCGTGCACCAAGGCGTGCGACAGGCGCACGTTGCAGTCGCCAGCGCGCCAGGCCAGGCGCGCGCTGTCGTCTTTGGTCGCTGCTTTGGCGCCTTCGGCAATGTCGACCAAACGCTCGCCTGCGTCATCTCGTCTGTTAAGCACGACGTCTTCAACGCGCTCACGCAGCACAGGCTCGAGGTCGTCGTAGACGCCCACCATGCCCGCGTTGACGATGCCCATGTCCAAACCAGCCTGGATCGCGTGGTACAGGAACACGGTGTGGATGGCTTCGCGCACAGCGTCGTTGCCACGAAAGCTGAAGCTCACATTGCTGACACCACCACTGACCTTGGCACCGGGCAGGTTGGCTTTGATCCAACGCGTTGCGTTGATGAAATCCACCGCGTAGTTGTTGTGCTCCTCGATGCCCGTGGCGATGGCAAAAATATTGGGGTCAAAGATGATGTCCTCGGGCGGGAAACCCATCTCCGTCGTCAATATTTTGTAAGCCCGCGCACAGATCTCTGTCTTGCGCGCATAGGTGTCAGCCTGGCCTTTTTCGTCAAACGCCATCACCACTGCGGCCGCGCCGTAGCGGCGCACCAAATTAGCCTGGCGACGGAATTCAGCCTCACCTTCTTTCATGGAAATGGAATTGACGATGCCCTTGCCCTGAATGCATTGGAGGCCCGCCTCGATCACGCTCCACTTCGACGAATCAATCATGATGGGCACGCGCGCGATTTCGGGCTCCCCGGCGATGAGCTTCAAAAAGCGCTCCATCGCAGCGGCCGAATCGAGCATGGCTTCGTCCATGTTGACGTCGATCACCTGCGCGCCGTTTTCCACTTGCTGGCGCGCGACAGACAAGGCGTCTTCAAAACGCCCTTCCAAGATCATCTTGGCAAAAACGCGCGAGCCTGTGACGTTGGTGCGTTCACCGATGTTGACGAAGAGTGAGCCTTCGCCAATGGTCACAGGCTCCAGTCCCGCAAGGCGCATCGGCGGCGGGCCAGTGACGTTAACGTTTGATATGGCTTGGTTCATGCGCTTCACCCGAAAATTGCTTTGGGTGAGCGCCGTTGCCCTGCTGCAGTTGGCGATAAACCGCAGCGGCCCGAGCCTGGCGGTGGTTGCGCGCTAAACGCGGGTCACCGTTGCAACGCTCCTCGGGAATGGGGTTGATTCTATCGGCGCATCTGGCCTACAAGACCCATGAACGAAGCCAAAAAGCGGCGCAAATCAAGGTCCGCAGCCATCATCAATGCGTCGTCAAGCCGCGATCAGGCCACGATCAAGCCGCCAGCAACTCGCCAAACAGTCCCGCCGCCAAGCCACGTGGTTGGTACTTTCCCACACGCTGCGCAATTTCTGCAATGTGCTCCGGCGTGGTGCCGCAGCAACCCCCTGCGAGGTTCAAAAACCCGACACGCGCAAATTCTTCCATCAGTGCGCCAGTCACCGGCGGGGTTTCGTCAAAGCCGGTTTCGCTCATCGGATTGGGCAGGCCCGCGTTGGGGTAACAAGAGATGA
>JAYVRO010000420.1:0-14156 GCA_043776165.1 Rubrivivax sp.
GTGGTGTTTGGTGCATCCGACGTCAAAACGGGGGCAGCTGGCTCGGTGATCAACCTCTTCGACTTCGGCGCGCTCAACCACCAAACAAGCCTGCAAGGGGGCGTGTTGGCGCACGAATGCGCCAGCCTCCTCCAAAACTTTTTTGCTGAACGCAGGTTGCAAAAAAAGGCGCAGCGTTTGGCTTTGCCAAGCACCGTCGATGACGTGGCCGCTATCCCCACTGGCGAGGCCATCGAACTCGGCCCGGAAGCCCTGGGATTGGACCTGTTGCCCGAGGCGACCAGGCCGTAGACCCGTTGACTTGACGAACTTTGATGACTTCACTTCACTTGTTTTCTCCCTCCGGTGTGGTGGCTGCGGCGAAGCCCTTGCGCTTGGCGCAGCGCCGCCTCATGGCCCTTGGTTTTGACGTCAACATCGACGACGGCGCTCAGGCGCGCCACCAACGTTTTGCGGGTGACGACGCCGCACGGCTGGCCGCGCTGCACCGCGTTGCGCGCGCTGCGCCGAGCATCGCCATGGCCACACGCGGAGGCTACGGACTCACCCGCTTGATCGACGCTGTGGACTGGAAGTGCCTGGCCAAGAGTGTCGAGCAGGGCACTCGCTGGGTGGGCCACAGCGACTTCACGGTCCTGCAAATTGCGCTGCTCAAACACACTGGGGCGGGCTCCTGGGCTGGGCCCATGGCGATCGACGACTTTGGCCGCAGCGACGACGCTGGTGGTGTTGATGAGGTCACGCGCGACTGTTTTTGCGAAGCCATGGGCGGCGAACTAGAGGCCGTGGGTTTCCGCACGGAGGCAGGTTTTGACGGCTTGGCTGCCCGCGGTGTTTTGTGGGGCGGCAACCTGACCATGCTGTTGTCGATGTTGGGCACAAAACACTGGCCCGGCATAAAAGGCGGTGTGCTGTTTTTGGAAGACGTGAATGAACACCCGTACCGCGTTGAGCGTGGCCTTTTGCAATTGCATCAAGCGGGGGTGTTGGGCGCGCAAAAAGCGGTGCTGTTGGGCGCTTTCAGTGCCTGGAAGCCGTCCCCCTTGGACCACGGCTATTCCCTCAAGTCGGTGGTTAATCATTTGCGGTCAGTGACCAAAACGCCGCTCTTGACGGGTCTGCCGTTTGGTCACATTCAACCCAAGCTCACACTGCCGGTGGGCGCGCGGGTTCAGCTCGTTGTTGACGGGCGCGACGTTCTGGTTGGTTGGTAGTCAGCGAGCGCATGGGCGGTGGTAAGGTGGTGCTCGCTGCTCACAAGGCGGCAAACTGGCGAAGACCCTGCGACCCGATCAGACCCATGCGCAATATCACCCCTGCCTTGCGGCGCCTATTTGTAAGACGCCCCGTACTCGCCCTGTCCCTGGGCCTCATCAGCTTGTTTGCGGGTTGCAACAACAACCCTTGGAGCGATGACGCAGCCAGCGCTAACACGTCGTACAGCGCCGTCATTGAAAATTCCCCGCGCCACCTTGACCCCACGGCGTCGTATTGGTCGAACGACACACCTTTCACGTACCAGATCTACGAGCCGCCCTACGGTTTTCATTACCTCAAGCGCCCCTTCCAGTTGCAGCCCAAGACGGCTGCGGAAGTCGTCAAGCCCAAGTACTTTGACAAAGACGGCAAGCCGTTGCCCGACGACGTGAGTGCCGAGCAAGTGGCCGAGAGCGTTTACGACGTGCCTATCAAGCGGGGCATCCTTTACCAGCCGCACCCGGCCTTTGCCAAAGACGCCAAGGGCAACTACCTCTATCACGCCATGAAGCGCGGTGACATTGGTGCGCGCCGCACGCCATTGGAGTTTGAGCAGCAGGGCACGCGTGAGCTGGTCGCCGATGACTTTGTCTACGCCTTGAAGCGCCACGCCACCACGCGCATCACGGCGCCCATCTTCAGCACATTTGCCGAGTTTGTGGTGGGGCTGCAAGCCTACGGCGAGCTGATCAAAAAAGAGGACATCAAGTTGCGCAAGGGCCTGGACCCGGCCAGCCAGGACAAGCCATTTTTGGACTTTCGCCGCTGGGACTTTGCCGGTGCCAGCGCGCCAGACAAATACACCGTGCGCTACCGCATCAAAGGCAAGTACCCGCAGTGGAACTACTGGATGCAGATGACCTTCACGGCGCCAGTCCCGTGGGAGGCCGATGCCTTTTATGCGCAGCCTGGGTTGGCCGAACGTGGCATCACCCTGGACCAATGGCCTGTGGGCACCGGCGCTTACATGATGACCGAGTTCATCAAGGACAGGCGCCATGTGATGAAACGCAATCCTAACTACCGGGGTGAGCCGTACCCTTGCGAAGGCATGCCTGGCGACAAAGAAGCGGGGCTGCTCGACGACTGCGGCAAGACCATGCCTTTCATCGATAGTTTTGTCTCTACCGTCGAGCGCGAAGGCTCACCACAGAAGAGCAAGTTCCGCGATGGTTTTTACGACATCGAAGTCTTTGAGCGCACCGACACCGGCATGGACTACATCGTGGCCATGCAAGATAGCGAGGAAGTGCGCAAGGAGTATTTGGCCAAGGGCATGAACTTCAAAAAGGGCTCTGACGTCAATGTCTATTTCATTGCCTTCAACATGCTGGACGCAACCATCGGCGACGGGCCTGACGCGCAAAGCAAGGCGCGCAGCCGCAAGCTGCGCCAGGCCATCAGCATCGCCATCGACTGGGACGAGTACTCCAAGGTCTTTCCCAAGAAGGCCGGTGCAACGGCCATGGGCCCCTTGCCCGCAGGTATTTACGGTTCACGCGAGGGCACCAAAGAAGGCTTGAATCCGGTGACCCACCGCTGGGTAGAAAACGCCACGGAGCCGGGCGGTGGTCATGCCGAATTTCGCCCCATTGCTGACGCCAAAAAACTCATGGCCGAAGCGGGCTACCTCAACGGTCGAGATGAGAAGACAGGCAAACCGCTGGTGTTGAACTACGACTACTACGCGCCGCCGACGCCGGAGCGCAAACCCGAGATTGATTGGGTGGTGCGTCAGTTTGCCAAGATCGACATCCAGCTAGAGGTACGCGCCACCGACAACAACCAGTTCCAGGACAAGGTGCGCAAAGGCAAGTACCAGGTCTTTTGGCTGGGCTGGTTGGCCGACTACCCGGACGCAGAAAACTTTCTCTTCCTGCTGCACAGCAAAGCGGGCAAGACCAAGTACGACGGCGAGAACACCGCCAACTACGACAACCCGCAGTTCGACAAATTGTTTGATCAGATGAAGGCCATGGAAGACAGCCCGGCCAAACAAAAACTCATCGACGAGATGGTGGCCATCGTGCGCGAGGATGCTCCCTGGACCATGGGGTTCTTTCCCTATACATCCGCTGCCGTTCACGACTGGGTGCACAACAGCAAGCCTGCGATATTGATGCGTGACCATGGCCGCTATTTGCGGCTGGATATCCCCAAGCGGGTGGCCAGGCTCAAGGAATGGAACCGTCCAGTGTGGTGGCCCTTGGTCGTGATCCTGGCAGCAGCGGTGGCTTTGTTTACTGTGGGCCGACGCAGCCTGAAACGCCGCGAACGCATGAACGCGCGTGGCGAGGTTTTGGCCTGAGGCCAGAGCCCACGCCGAAACCCCGGGCACCACCCCATGCTGAATTTCGTCCTCAAGCGTTTCGCCTACGGCGTGCTCGTGTTGATGGGTGTGAATCTGGCCACCTTCATCCTTTTTTTCACGGTCAACACACCGGACGACATGGCGCGATTGAACCTGGGAGGTAAACGCGTCACGGCCGAGGCCATTCAGAAGTGGAAGGTGGAGCGCGGTTACGACAAGCCGCTCTACATCAACCCCGCCAAACAAGGCACCGAGCAAATCACCGAGACGATTTTTTACGAACGCTCGGTATCGCTCTTCGCCATGAACTTTGGCCGCGCCGATTCAGAGAGCGCGGGTGATATCGGCCACGAGGTGAGCGCGCGGATGTGGGTGAGTCTGAAGTTGGCGCTGCCGCTCTTCATCTTGCAGGTGTTTGCCAGCACGGCGTTTGCACTTTTGCTGGTCATGTTTCGCCACACCAAGTTTGATTTTTGGGGCGTCGTGGCCTGCGTTTTGATGCTCTCGATATCGAGCCTTTTTTACATCATCGTGGGCCAGTATTTGTTCTCACGCGTGTTCAAGCTCGCCCCCATTTCGGGCTTCAGTGATGGCTTCGATGTGGTGCGTTTTTTGGTGTTACCCATTGGCTTGTCGCTCATAGCGCGCCTGGGCGGCGAGGCGCGTTTGTACCGGGCCATGTTCCTGGAAGAAATCGGTAAAGACTACGTGCGCACGGCGCGCGCCAAAGGGCTGAGCGAGACCGTGGTGATGTTCCGCCACGTGCTGCGCAACGCGCTCATTCCCATCATCACCAGTGCTGGCAGCTACTTGCCTTACGTCTTCCTGGGCAGCCTCGTGTTCGAAAGCTTCTTTGGCTTGCCGGGGCTCGGGGCCTATGTGATTGAAGCCATTGGCAAACAAGACTTTGCTGTCGTGCGCACCATGGTGTTTGTCGCCTCGCTGCTGTACGTGGCCACGTTTGCCTTGATCGATGTGGCCTACACCTGGGTCGACCCGCGCGTGCGCCTGGGCTGAAGGGACAGCGATGCCCAAGCTTGTATTGCTCTGGACCGATTGCGCGATGTGGCTCCTGGTGGCCGTGCTGGTGGCCTACATCGCCCGTGTACTGCGCAACCCGCTGCTTGCTAACAATTGGCGCAAGGTGTTTTTTGACGCCCCGGCTTTGGCCTCAAGTTTTGTGCTCGTTTTGTGCCTCTTGGTCACCTTGCTTGACAGCGTGCACTACCGCCCCTTGTTGCCTCCCGCGCCTGGTGTTGCCAACGCCGCACCGGCCTACGAGTCGCGCACACGTTCGCTGCTGGACGCGGCGCTGTGGCGCTTGGTGCAGTCGCGCGAGGCCACCTACTCAAGGCCTTTGTCCTATGTGGGTTTCACCAAAGAAACGCGCCTGGTGAACGGCCAAGCGCAACGGGTTGCGCCGCGCTTGGTGTTTGGTGGTGCGCACTTGACCGACCCGGCAACGCAGTGGGTGGGTGACTTGGTGCAGCACGCGCTCTTGGGCCTGCTCGGTGGTGTTGTTCTCGGCGTGGTGCTGTGCATTGCACTGGTGGCCAGTATTGCGGCCAAAGTCGGCGCGCGTGTGCGCGGCACGGCAGTGCGCATCTGGCAGCGTGAAACGCTGGTGCCCTGGCGTGCTGCGCTGTTCACGATTCTGGTCATCTCATCGCTCAGCGGCGTGGCCTTTGCGCTGTCGGGGCCCTATCACTTGCTGGGTACCGACACCACGGGCAATGACGTGCTCTACCAATCACTCAAGAGCATCCGCACAGCCTTCGTCATCGGCACCTTGGCCACAGTGGCCACATTGCCTTTGGCCGTCGTGCTGGGTTTGCTTGCGGGTTACTTCAAAGGTTGGGTGGACGAGCTGATTCAGTACATCTACACGGTGCTCTCGTCAGTGCCCAATGTCTTGCTCATCGCGGCTTGCGTTTTGATGGTGCAGGTTTTTCTCGACAAGAACCCCGACTTGTTTGAGACCGGCGCCGAGCGCGCCGACTTGAAGCTCTTCTTGCTGTGCGCCGTGCTGGGCCTCACCGGTTGGGCCACCTTGTGCCGCTTGTTGCGCGGCGAAACGCTCAAGCTGCGCGAGCTCGATTACGTGCAAGCTGCCAGCGCGTTTGGTGTGAGCCACGGCCGCATCATGGCGCGCCACATCTTCCCCAATGTGGCGCATTTGATGTTGATTGTCACCGTGCTCGAATTCAGCTCACTCATCCTCTACGAAGCCGTGCTGTCTTACGTCGGCGTGGGCGTTGACCCGTCGATGAACAGCTTCGGCGGCATGATCAATCTGGCGCGCAACGAGATGGCACGAGACCCTGTTGTGTGGTGGAGCTTTGCCTCGGCATTTGGCTTCATGGTCACGCTCGTTTTGGCGGCCAACTTGTTTGCAGATGGTGTGCGTGACGCTTTCGACCCGCGGGCTCGGGTGTTCAAGCGCAGGTTGGTTCGGCACGCGGTGAATCCTGTAAAGTGACCTCTTATTCTTCAAAACTTTCAAAAAGAGGTCTCAAATGGAAGTCTCCATCCGTGAATTGAAGGCCAATTTGGCGGCCGTGCTGCGCCAGGTGCAGGCGGGCGAGACGGCTTACGTCACCTCGCACGGCAAACCAGCGGCGCGCATCTTGCCGCCTTTGCCGCAGGGTGCCAGTGTTGAAGACAAGCTCCTGGCGGCCGGGCTGATCAGCCACCGGGCCAAGCCGGGTGGCTTGGGCCCGCGCACTTGGCACAAATTGCCTGAAGGCAGCGGTTTGTTGTCTGACGCAGTGATTGAGGATCGTGGGTGACAGCCTATCTCGACACCTCGGCCTTGGTGAAGTTGCTCATCGATGAACAAGGCAGCGCCGAGTTATTTGCAGCGTTGAAAGACCAAGTGCTGGCCAGTTGCCGGATTACCTACGCTGAGGCTCGATCGGCATTGGCCAGGCGCGAGCGCGAGGACATCGGGCGCGACTTGCCTAAACCCCAAGCGTGGTTAGAGGCACGTGCCCGATTGACTCTGGATTGGCCACAGTTTCTCGTCCTGGAAGTCGACCAAGCGTTGGTCGAAACCGCTGCCGAGTTTTCTGACGTTTTCAGGCTGCGCGGTTACGACGCTGTGCAGCTGGCTGCTGGCCATGCTGTACGTGCGGCCACGGACGACGCCGTCACCTTCTTTTCCTTCGATCGCCGCCTGAACCGCGCTGCCCACGTGCTGGGTTTGACCTTGCCTGCGGGAGCCCCGCGATGACCATTCCCACCGCCACAGCCACCGCCCTGACCATCGAACAACTGCAAGTCGAGCTCGACACCGAAACCGCCGTGGTGCGTGCCATCGACGGCATTCGCCTGAGCATCGAACGCGGTGAAACCTTTGCGCTGGTGGGTGAATCGGGCTGTGGCAAAAGCATGACGGCGCTGGCGCTGATGCGCCTGCTGCCCGAAAACGGCGTCGTTACGCAGGGCGACATTCACATCGGCCAGGGCCGCGACACCATCGACGTCTTGGGCCTGCCAGAAGCGCAAATGCGCAGCGTGCGCGGTGGCCGCATCGGCATGATTTTTCAGGAGCCGTCCACGAGCCTGAACCCCGTGATGCGTGTGGGCGAGCAAATCGTCGAGGCCATCGAAACCCACACGCCGCTGCGTGGCGCAGCGGCGCGCGCCAAGGCCATCGACTGGCTGCGCCGCGTTGGCATCCCCGAGCCACAAACGCGCATCGACGAGTACCCTTTCCGCATGAGCGGCGGGCAAAAACAGCGCGTGATGATCGCCATGACGCTGGCCACTGAGCCCGATTTTTTGGTTGCAGATGAACCCACGACCGCGCTGGACGTGACCATTCAGGCGCAGATCCTCGACTTGCTCAAAGACCTGCAACGCGAACACCGCATGGGCCTCTTGCTCATCACCCATGACCTGGCCGTGGTGAGCGGCATGGCGCACCGCGTGGCGCTCATGTATGCCGGGCAGATCATCGAAGTTGCGAGCGCCGAAGACTTTTTTGCCGCGCCCAAACATCCGTATGCCAAAGCCCTGCTGCGGGCCTTGCCAGGTGCTGGGCGGCGCAATGAACCGCTGGAAGCCATAGCTGGCACCGTGCCCGCGTTAACGCAAGACTTTAGCGGCTGTCGTTTTGCGCCGCGTTGCAGCCAAGTCATGCCGCACTGCGCAGGGCAAGTGCCGCAGTTGACCGAGACGAGCGCGGGCCATCAGGTGCGGTGTTGGTTGTACGAACCAAGCGCGCTGCCTGCTCCCGTTCCAGGTGAGCCGGTTGTTGACCTGTTGTCGCGCGAACACCCTTCGACAAGCTCAGGGCGAACGGCGGTGCTGGATCGTCAGCCCGCACTGGCGGCGCTGTCGGCCTTGCAGCCCGCGCTGGCGGCGCTGTCGGCTTTGCAGCCCGTTCGGGCTGAGCCTGTCGAAGCCCTGCTCGACATCCAAAACCTTCGTGTCCGCTTTGCCATCAAACGGGGGCTGCTGCAACGCACGCAGGGCTATTTCGACGCTGTGGCGGGTGTGTCATTCCAAGTGGGCAAAGGTCAAACGTTAGCCTTGGTGGGGGAATCGGGTTGCGGCAAAACCACCACCGGCAAAGCCATCGTGCAGCTCATGCGCAACATGGCCACGACCGAAGGCCAAGCGCTGCTGGAAGGGCGCAACCTCTTTGAGCTGCAAGGCACTGACCTGCTCGCCGCGAGGCGCGATGTGCAGATCATTTTTCAAGACCCGTTCGCGTCGCTCAACCCGCGAATGCGTGTTTACGACTTGCTCGAAGAAGGCCTCGTCGCACTGCGCCCCGACATGGACGCCACGGCGCGCCGCCAACGCATCGAAACGCTCACCGAGCAAGTGGGCCTGCGCCAAGACGCACTGGCGCGCTGGCCGCATGAATTCAGCGGCGGCCAACGCCAGCGTATCGCCATCGCCCGCGCGCTGGCGGTGCAGCCCAAGCTCTTGGTGTGTGACGAGCCCACGTCAGCGTTGGACGTCTCTGTGCAAGCGCAAATTCTTAACCTTCTACGTGAGCTGCAACGTGAACTTGGCGTGTCCTACCTCTTCATCACCCACAACATCGGCGTGGTGGAGTACATCGCCGACCACATCGCCGTGATGCGCGCCGGGCGCATTGAAGAGCAGGGCACGTGTGAGCGGGTTTTGCAGTCGCCGCAGCGCGAGTACACCAAGGCGTTGCTGGCGGCGGTGCCCAGGTTGGTTGTGGCTGGTTAGGACATCCGCGCGGCCACCTTGGTCAAGACAGATCGAGCCGTCGCTCAATGCGTTGCACGCGCTCCACAAGTTGGTCCAATCCAACCTGCTGGCGCGCAATGTCTTGGTGCTTGTGGACATCGTCCCGGCGCAACTCGATCACCGACAAATCGATGCAGGTTAGCCGTTGCTTCACATCGCGCAGGTCGTTCTTCAGGTCCCCGATATCTGTTCGGATGGCGCGCAGATGCTCAAGGACAAGGCTTTCGATGTTTTCGATCATTGGCTCACCTCTGTGATGCATCCTATTCTGACCCAGGGGATGCAGTTACCCTAGAAACCGCACCACCGAGTCATGTGCGCACCAGCTCGATGCCGTTTTTGCGGGCTGCGATGACGATGGGTCGCGTGTCGATTGGATTCGCGGGCTTCATCACGATGTCAATCCGCCGCTTACCAAGCGTTCTATAGAGTCTGGACGCAAACGCAGCACGCTGCGCAACGACCTCAGTCGCGCCCAGCACACCGTTCAGTTCGACCAAGAGGTCGATATCGCCACTGCGGCGGGCGTTGTCGGTCCGCGAACCAAAAAGCACCACCCTGGATCCCGCAGCCAAAGTGGCATTGGCCGCCGCTTCAATCATTGACAATTCGGTGCTGGTCAATCGCATGGTCGCAAAAGTATAGGTGGGGCAAATCGGGGCTCGCCAGTCATAGCCACGACGCATGCATTTGGATATGCCTTCGAGCACCCACCTGTGATGTGCGCTGACCCTCGGCAGCACTTGGAGATTGAGCCAAGACCTGCGACAGCTCGTCGAAGGCTTCGACCCAGGATTCAAGCGTCTTGTTGTTTGTCGCCAACGCTTAGGCGACAAACCACCGACGCCCCCCGAGTAGAGGGTAACCAGCCCAACCTGGTTTGCCCACTGAACCTGCGACGCAAGTCATTGATTTACAAGACATTTCACTTAGTGCACTACCTGATTCCGCAGTGACCCACGAATAGCAGCCGAGTCCTTCATGGATTCCCCGGGGCGCGCGTGCGTTGGCATGGCCCAACAATTGAGTTTCTTCTTGTCTTATTGGATCGGACAATGACGTCAATCCCTTTGACGTTGGCACCTCGCAAAGGTGGATGTCCGCTGTCGTTGAAATTCAAATCTTGGAGTGAATTGCCATGTTGTTTAAACGAACTCAAATTTGCAATGCCGCGCTTGCTTCGCTCGGCGGAGCGCTCTTGCTGATGGCCTCTACAGTGTCCGCACAAGACGCCGAGCGCATCGAAGTCACGGGCTCGCGCATCAAAACCATTGGCGCAACGTCAAGCAGCCCGATCACTTCGGTGGGCAAGATCGACATCGACACCACGCAGCCGGTGGCCGTTGAAGAACTGGTGCGCGGCCTTGCGGCGGCGTACCCCGCTCTTGGGCCGGGTGTCAACAACGGATCCAATGGCACGGCACAGGTTGACCTGCGCGGGCTAGGCGCCAACCGCACGCTGGTGCTGATCAACAGCAAGCGCTTCGTACCGACACGGCTGGACGGTGTGGTCGACACCAACAATGTGCCGGTCTCACTTTTAGAGCGCGTCGACATCGTCACGGGCGGCGCATCGGCGGTGTATGGCGCTGATGCCATCTCTGGCGTTGTCAACTTCGTCACCAAGCGCAACTTCACGGGCGTTGAAGCCACCACGCTTTACAGCGTGTCCGAGGCGGGCGACGCTCAGCGCTACAAGAACGACCTGACCATGGGTGCCAATTTGGCCGACGGTCGTGGCAACGTCGCCGTGCATATCGGCACGACCCGCACGTCCGCAGTGCGCCTGGGGGACCGCGAATACTCGGGCACCGTCATCAGCTCTGCGACAGGCCTGCCGGGCGGCTTCTCAGGCACATCAGCGCCGGCAGTGTTCTCCGCCATGCCAGCGCCAATCAATGGCTCCAGGGTCATCGATGCCACCACTGGTTTGTTCCGCGCTGCGGTCACCTCAGGCCCGCCCGACGGCTACAACACCAATCCGTTGAACTACTTTGAGACGCCGCTGACGCGCACGCAGGCCACCGCTCTTGGTCGCTTCACGATCAATGAATTCGCCGAGGCTTACGCCGAAATTTTTTACACCCGCAGCAATGTCACGCTGAACTTGGCGCCTTCGGGCACCTTCGGTGCGGGGTTGAACATCCCCATCGGCAATCCCTTCATCACGCCCGCAGTGCGTTCGCAACTGTGCGCGGCCTATGCCATTTCGGCTGCCAACTGCGTGCCAGGCAGCACCACCGAGTTCAGGGCCAACGTGGCGCGGCGCTTTGTCGAAGCCGGCCCGCGCATATACCGCTACGACAACGTCGTCTCGCAATACACGGCGGGCTTGCGCGGCAATATCCCGATGCTGGACTCATGGAGCTACGACGCTTACTACCAGCAAGGGCGCTCCGACCAGACCTTGACCACTGGCAACGGCTTCAGCCTCAGCAAGACGCAGCAGGCGGTGCGCGCGGTGAACTCCACCACTTGTACTGTCAACACCCTGGGCTGTGTGCCGATCAACCTGTTCGGAGGGCCGGGCACGATCACCCAGGCGATGCTCAGTTTCATTGCCATTCCAACCTTCCAGACCGCCAAGGTCGAGCAGAACGTGATGGCCGCCTCGGCCAACGGCGACGTCAAGTTTGTCAAGAGCCCATGGGCCAAGAGCCCAATGAGCATGGCTGTCGGTTTCGAAAAGCGCGAAGTTTTTGCTGGCAATCAGTCCGACGTCAGCGTGCAGACGCAGGGCGAAATTCTTGGCAGTGGCGCCCCCACACCTGACCGCAGCGGCACCTTGAAGTTCAACGAGATCTACACCGAGGCCGCATTGCCGCTGGTGCAGGGCCTGCCCGGGGTGCATTCACTGGGCATTGCCGCAGGTTTCCGCGACACGGAAGCCTCGACCAGCGCTGGCAGCAGCCAGCGTTACAACAGCTGGAAAGGCGGTTTGGATTGGTCACCGATCAAGGGTTTGCGCTTCCGTGGAGAGCAGCAGCGCGCCACTCGTGCACCCAACGTCAACGAGCTCTTCGCGCCGGTCGTGACCGGTTTGGCCACGCTGTCGGTTGACCCTTGTCAGAGCACCAAGATCAGCGCTGCCGATGCCGGCAAGGCTGGTACGTTGACCAACCTGTGTCAGCTCACGGGCGTTCCGACCTCGCAGATCGGCGCTGTGGCTGCACCATCGTCCAACCAGATCAACAACACCAGCGGTGGCAACCCCAACTTGACGCCTGAGAAGGCCGACACGTCCACGCTCGGCCTGGTGTGGGAACCGGCGTTCGCAGACAACCTGTCGATGACTTTGGACTTTTGGCAGATCAAGGTCAAGGAAGCCGTGTCCAACGCAACCACCAGTCAGGTCATCAACGGCTGCTACGACGCTACCTTGAACCCTGGTTTGGCCAACAATGCGTTCTGTCAGGCGATCCAGCGTGATCCGGGCAACGGTGGCCTGAATGGCACCGGCAGCAAGGGCGTCGTGACGCAGTCGTCGAACCTTGGCGCCTACAACTTCAAGGGCATCGACTTGGGTGCCACGTATCGCCTGCCGATGAAGGCCTTTGGCAAACCGGAATTGGGCCGCTTGGATTTCACCTTCCAGGCCAGTTTCCTGCAGAAGGCCGATTTCAAGTCGCTGCCGACATTGGCCACGCTCGAATGGGCCGGCCATTACGGCGTGGACGTGGGCGTGCCGTACCCCAAGACCAAGTTCAGCCAGCGCACGACCTGGAACGTGGGTAGTTTTTCGCTGGGCTATAACTGGCGCTATATCGGCGGCACGACGGTGCAGACGGACCAGGTTGGCAACTTCCTGCCGCAGAACGAGTCGATCAAGGCGGTCAGCTACTTCGACCTGAACGGTAGCTGGCAGGCGATGAAGAATCTGAAGCTGTCGCTGACGGTCAACAACGCCCTGGACAAACAACCGCCCAACATCGGTACGGGCGTGACGACAGGTGCGTACAACTTCGGCAATACCATCCCGCTGCTGTACGACGTGATCGGTCGACGCATCACGGTCAGCGCCACCGCCACGTTCTAAACCCGGCTCGAGCAGCCTCAACAAGGCGGGCCTTCGGGCCCGCTTTTTTCGTTTCTACTCGCCCACGATGAAGCCATCGAACCCAGCACTGGCGCAACAAGTCCTGGCCTTGCTGCACAAAGGTTTGGCCAGTGAGCAAACGGGCTTGCCTGATGCTGATGCCGCGGCCCAGGCCGCTTACCAACAAGCCCTGAACCTGTGGCCAGAAAACCCTGACGCTCTGCAACTACTCGGCCTCCTGGCCAAGAGGCAGGGCAGGGCAGACGATGCCGAATCGCTGATGCGTCGCTCGCTGCGCAGCCAGCCTGCCCAAGCTAACGTTTGGAATAACCTGGGCAACTTATTGGAAGAAAAACCCGATTGGGCGCAAGCACAGGCGTCTTTCGAGCAAGCGATACGCATCAAGCCTGACTATGCTGATGCGCACTACAACCTGGCGCGCGTGCTGCGCTTGCGCGGCCAACTTGCGCAAGCCCGTGCAGCGGTCGACAAGGCGCTTGCGATCAAACCCGGCATGCCCGGCATGTTGCAACTGCGGGCCATGCTCGATGCTGACGAAGGCCACATCGACGCCGCTTTGGCCACGCTGGACGACGCCATCAGCATCGCACCCCAACGAGCGCCGCTGCACCACAACCGCGGTGTAGCGCTGCACCGCTTGCAGCACCATGCCGAAGCATTGGCCGCCTTCGATCAAGCCCAGACTTTGGGGCTGGATGAAGCTGACCTTCACTACAACCGAGGCAACACCTTGCAAGGGCTGGGCCGCACCCAAGACGCTTTGGCGGCCTATCAACAGGCCCTGCAACGCGACGCCACACATGCGTTGGCTCTCTACGACGTAGCGCGTCTGCGTTGGCGATTGGGTGATGCCCATTTCAGCGCTGAGCTTGACGAGGCGCAGACCACGCACCCGCTGTCGGCTACAGCGCCCAGCGTGCGTGGCCAGTTGATGTTGCGCGCGCAGCGTTACGCCGATGCCGCCGAAGCCTACGAGATGGCGCTGCAACGTGCGCCCGACACCCCTGCCCTGTACGACGGGCTGGCGCAGGCCTTGGCCTGCCTGGGCGAGCCAGGAAAGGCGGCGGCCGCGCACCAACGCGCCATCGCGCTGGATCCGAACGACGCCAATTTGCGTGCGCATCACTGCGCAACGTTGCTGGCGCTGGGCGACTGGGTTGCCGCGCAAGAACAGGCTCAAGTCGCCCTCGACCTGGCGCCCAACAACCAACTCGCATTGGCCCTGTTGGGTATGTGCTGGCGCGGCTTGGGCGACCCGCGTGAGCACTGGCTCAACGACTACAACAAACTCGTCGCACC